>JALWCD010000062.1 GCA_027036915.1 Thermodesulfatator sp.
CTTTAAAGTTTTCCAGACGATAACGGGCCTTGGTAAGCCCGTAGCCGATTTTTACCGTAAAACTCTCCGGAGGCAAAGCCTCAAAAAGATACTCGTCGGTCCAGTCGTCCCCCATGGCCAGGATGAAGTCGTATTCGCCCCGATCCAGAAAGTATCTGGCCGCCATGCCCTTGTTGATCTCCCGGGGTTTGATCTCCAGGACCTTGTGGCCCTCAAGCACCATGAGTCCCATGGGATGAATCAGATCAAGCAGGGCCTCCTTGAGCTCGTGGGCCCGCATAGCCCCCAGCTCGGACTCCGCCAGACGATAATGCCAGACCAGACTGTAGCTTTTTTCCTCGATGAAGGCCCCGGGGGTGCGATCGGTGTAAAGCTCAAGCACCGGTCGAACCACCTCCTTCCACTCCCCGGTAAATTCTCCCGTGAGATGCCAATCATGGTTTTCCCGGATGAAAACCCCGTGTTCGGCCACCAGGGAGACGGGCAAATCCCCGAACCACCGGGAAAGGGTCTCGGAATCACGGCCGCTGATCAAAACCACCCGGGCAACCGAGGAGAGTTTCCTCAGGAGGTCTTTCAGTTCCGGATCGGGCAACGCTTTTTCCGGACGGCCCGCAAACCCCACCAGGGTACCGTCGTAGTCCAGAAAGAGAATGGGGGAGCGGGCTCCGGCAAAGGCCGCAAGCAACTTCTCCCTTTCCGGACCGAGGAGACGGGAAGAGGTGTAGCTCTCCTGAGTATGTTTGACCTCTTTCAGGGTGGATATGAAGTCCCGGGTCCAGCGATTAATATCGTAGCGCCGGATACGTTCCTTCATGCGGCGATTACGGATCATCTTTTCATCCCGGGGAAGGCTCAGGGCTTCCCGCAGGGCGGCCACCAGGTCCTCCTGGTTGAAGGGATTGACCAGGATGGCCTCCGAAAGTTCGGCCGCTGCCCCGGCCATCTCGGAGAGGATAAGCACCCCTTTTTCCTCCGGAACCGTGGCCACGTACTCCTTGGCGATAAGGTTCATACCGTCCCGGAGAGGGGTCACCAGGGCCACGTCCGCCAGATAATAAAGGGCCGCCAGTTCCTCGAAACCCAGACTGCGGGCCAGATAATGCACCGGGGTCCACCCCAGGGTCCCGAACCGGCCGTTGATGTGCCCCACCAGCTCCTCCACCTCCCTTTTGAGCTCCTGATAATGTTCCACCTCCGTGCGGGAGGGCACCCCTATCAGGATGAGGACCACCTTTTCCCGGAACTCGGGATAGCGCTCCAGGAAGACCTCATAGGCCCGCAACCTTTCCGGTATACCCTTGGTATAATCCAGCCGATCCACGGAAAGGATCAGACGTCGCAGGCCCAGTTCCTCCCGGATACGGTCCAGGTTCGCCCTGACTCCGGAATTTTCCAGGGCCAGGGCGAACTTTTGATAGTCTATACTGATGGGGAAGACCTCCACCTTCACCGCCCGATCCTCGGCCATGACCAGACCGAACTGGTGCTCATAGCCCATAAGCCTCCGGAGGCTGCTCAGGAAGTGCCGGGCGTAGTCGTAGGTGTGGAAGCCGATGAGGTCCGCCCCAAGCAAGCCCTCCAGAATCTCCTTTCGCCAGGGAAGCACCCGAAAGATCTCGTAGGAGGGGAAAGGAATATGCAGAAAGAAGCCGATGGTGGCCCTGGGGAGTCTCTCTCTGAGGAGCCCGGGAAGCAGAAAGAGCTGGTAGTCATGGATCCAGATGATGGCCTCCTCTTCAGCCAGCTCCGCCACCGCCTCGGCGTATTTTTCGTTCACCCGGCGATATCCCTCCCAGTAGTCCCGGTCGAAGACCGCATACTGCAGAAAATAATGGCAGAGGGGCCAGAGGGTGCGGTTGGAAAAGCCGTAGTAGAAGGTCTCGAGTTCGGCCTCGGTGAGACACACCGGATGGCAACCCAGTTCCGCGAGCTCTCGGGCCAGCCATTCCTCGTGCCCGGCCAGGGTCTCGGCGGTAAGCCCCGGCCAGCCCACCCAGAGGGCTTCCTCCCGGGGGACCACCGAGGAAAGCGCGGTGGCCAGGCCTCCCACACTGGGTTTAAGGGTAAAGCCCTCCCCCTCTTTTTTGAGGGTCACGGGGAGACGGTTGGAGACCACTACAAAACGGGCCACTTATTCCTTCTCCCACCCCGGAAGGAGGTGAAGTTCGAGCAACTGTTCCATGGTTACCGGAGCCGGAGCCCCGGTCAGAAGACACTGTCCCCGCTGGGTCTTGGGAAAGGCGATGACCTCTCGAATGCTCTGCCGCCCGGCCATGAGCATGACCAGCCGGTCGAAACCGAAGGCCAGCCCCCCGTGTGGAGGAGCCCCGTACTCCAGGGCCTCGAGCAGGAAACCGAACTTCTCCCGGGCCTCATCCTCCGAAATCTTCAGGAGCCGGAAGACCCGTTCCTGCACCTCCTTGCGATGAATACGGATACTGCCCCCGCCGATCTCCACCCCGTTAAGCACCAGGTCGTAGGCCCGCGAGCGGACCCTCTCGGGAGCCTCTTCCAGAAGCCCCAGGTCCTCCTCCTTGGGCGAGGTGAAGGGATGATGCACGGCTACGAAACGCCCCTCCTCGTCGTCCCATTCTACCAGAGGAAAATCCACGATCCAACAGAAACGGAAAAGGCCTTCGGGAATGAGGCCCAGCCTGCGGGCCAGTTCCCGGCGAAGTTCGGCCAGGGCCTCGTTCACCACCTCCGGAGCGTCGGCCACGAAAAAGAGGGTCGAGCCGGGTTCGGGCCGAAAGATCTCCCGGAGTTTGGCCAGGGTTTCCTCTGAAAAGAATTTCACGATGGGCGACTGGAACCCCTCCTCCCGGACCTTGATCCAGGCTAGGCCCTTGGCCCCGTACTCTCCCACGAAGGCCGTAAGATCATCGAGTTCCTTACGGGAAAAATCCGAAGGGGCGCAGAGGCCCTTGATGATTCCGCCCTTCTCAAGGACCTGCGCAAAGACTTTAAAGGAGGTTCCCCGGAAGATCCCGGAGACCTCCGCCAGCTCCATCCCGAAACGCAGATCGGGCCGATCGGTCCCGAAACGGGCCAGGGCCTCCGCATAGGAAAGTCGGGGGAAAGGACGTTCGAGTTCCACCCCCAGGGCCTCCTTGAAAAGATGCGCCACCAGCCCCTCCACCAGGTTCATTACGTCCTCTTCGTCCACGAAGGACATCTCAAGATCGAGCTGCGTGAATTCCGGCTGGCGGTCGGCCCGGAGATCCTCGTCCCGGAAACAGCGCACGATCTGGTAATAGCGCTCCACCCCGGCCACCATGAGAATCTGCTTGAAGAGCTGAGGGGACTGAGGGAGGGCGTAGAACTTGCCGGGATAGAGCCTTGAGGGCACGAGGTAGTCCCGGGCCCCTTCGGGGGTGCTTCGGGTAAGGAAGGGGGTCTCGATCTCCAGGAAACCTTCCCGATTCAGGAATTCCCGGGCGGCCTGGGCCACCCTGTGCCGGAGGACGAAGGGTTCAAGGCCTCCGGGACGGCGGAGATCGAGGTAACGATAACGGAGTCTTAGGGCCTCCGAAACCTGAACCTCTTCATCCAGAGGAAAGGGCGGGGTCTTTGAGGGATTGAGGATTTCGAGGGCATGGGCCTCCACCTCGATCTCCCCGGTGGGGATCTTGGGGTTTTCCATCCCTTCCGGCCGACGCCGGACCCGGCCCTTCACCGCGAGCACGTATTCGGGTTTGAGCCGGTGGGCCAGGGCGTGGGCCTCCGGAGCGGTGGTGGGTTCGAAGACCACCTGCACAATCCCGGAACGATCCCGCAGATCGATAAAGATCACCCCGCCGTGATCCCTCCGCCGGAGGACCCACCCCGAAAGGAT
Organism: Thermodesulfatator sp.; assembly: GCA_027036915.1. Classification (GTDB taxonomy): domain Bacteria; phylum Desulfobacterota; class Thermodesulfobacteria; order Thermodesulfobacteriales; family Thermodesulfobacteriaceae; genus Thermosulfurimonas_A. Next base: position 3,839 of record JALWCD010000062.1, read on the forward strand.
AACTTCCTCTCCCAGATGCTCGGTCCGCAGAATGCCGCAGGGATGCGTGCGTTTCAACCT
>JALWCD010000063.1 GCA_027036915.1 Thermodesulfatator sp.
GAGTAAAAGAGGGCAGGGCGCGCCCCTGCCCTCTTTTACTCAGGCCGCAATTAGTTTCTTGAAAAGTCCGTAGGCTTCTTTAAGGAAGGGATTGTCCTCTGGAAGATCCCAGAGGGGTCGCTGCGAGACTTCGAGTTCAAAGATATCCTGGCTTTCAGGTAAGTATCCCAGGAATTCCAGTCCTTCCCTCTCACAGGTTTCCCGGACGTACTGGTCTAGGGCTTCCGGGACGTTGCGAGGAGCGCGGTTTACCAGAAGCCATTTGTGGCTTACCTGGAGCTGAAGGGGTTTTACCAGGGCCGCAATCCGGGCGGCGGTCAACACCCCTCGGGAGGAGGCGTCCGAGACCACCAGGAGGTGGTCGATCTCGGTCATGTTGAGACGGGAAAGATGTTCCATGCCGGCTTCGTTGTCCACCACCATGTAGGCGTAGCTCTTTTCCAGTTTTTGCAGGGCCTGGGAGAGAAAGGAGTGGGCGGCGCAGTAACAGCCCGGGCCTTCCGGCTGTCCCATCACCAGAAGGTCGTAGCCTTCGGCCTCCACCATGGCCTCGTGGACCCGCATTTCCATGAAATCTCCCCGGGCCATACTCTCGGGCACACTCGTGCGAAGCTCGTTTTTGATCTCCCCCAGGGTGGTCTCCACCGTCAGTCCCAGGAGTTCGTTGAGATTGGCATTGGGATCCGCGTCCACCGCCAGGACCGGCCCCCGACCGGTCCGCACCAGAAAGCGGACCAGAAGGGCGGCCGTGGTGGTTTTGCCGGTGCCTCCTTTGCCTGCCAGGGCGATACGGATGGCCATTATTCTCCCCCTCTTCGTTTTCGATCCAGGAATAACTTATAGGTGTAACTTTCGACCAGGGCCTGGCAGCTGGCTTCCAGGATGTCCTCCGAAACTCCCACCGTGCTCCATCGGTGTTCAAGGTCCTTGGAGGTAATGAGAACCCTTACCCTGGCCCCCGTTCCCGGAATGCCGGGAAGAACCCTTACCTTGTAGTCTTCAAGCTTCATCTCCCGTAGCTGGGGATAGAAACGCTCTAAGGCCTTGCGGATGGCGTGATCCAGGGCGTTTACCGGACCGTTTCCCACGGCGGCGGTGTGTTCTACCTCACCCACTCCCGGAGGCACGCGGACCACCACGGTAGCTTCTACCAGAGGTGGACCATCCTGGGAGGGGCGAAGGTCGAGGACTCTATAGCCCAGCAATTCGAAGTACTGTCTGGGTTCGCCCAGAAGGCGATACATGAGAAGCTCCAGCGAGGCTTCCGCGGCCTCAAACTCGTAACCCTCTGCTTCGCGTTTCTTGACCTCCTCCACGATTTTGGCCACTACGGGATCTTCCGCGGAGAGTTCCAGACCGAACTGGCGGGCTTTGTAAACGATGTTGCTTCGGCCGGAAAGGTCTGAAACCAGCACCCGCCGGGTGTTGCCTACCTGTTCGGGATCGATGTGTTCATAGGTGCGCGGGTGGCGAAGAATGGCCGAGACATGGACGCCTCCCTTATGGGCAAAAGCGCTCCGTCCCACATAGGGAAGATGCCGGGGATGAGGCAGATTGGCGACTTCGGATACGAACCGGGAGATTTCGGTCAACCGGGAAAGATTATGGCCGGCCTGACATTCATAGCCCATTTTGAGGACCAGATTGGGTAAAATGGAACAGAGATTGGCGTTGCCGCAACGTTCACCCACTCCATTTATCGTTCCCTGAACCTGTACGGCTCCCTCAAGGACGGCCATGAGGCTATTGGCTACCGCACACTCGGAGTCGTTGTGGGCGTGGATGCCGAAAGAAATCTTCTTCCCCAGACGTTTCTTGACCTCCCGGATGATTTCCACTAATTCGTGGGGCAGAGTGCCCCCGTTGGTGTCGCAAAGCACGAGAACGTCGGCTCCGGCCTGGGAGGCCCGCCGCAGGGTCTCCACCGCGTAGTCCGGATCGTCCTTAAAGCCGTCAAAAAAATGCTCGGCATCGTAAAATAGTTTTTCCACATGAGGTCTCAGGAAACGCACCGAGGCCTCGATGATCTCAAGATTGCGCTCGAGGGAGGTTTTGAGGGCCTCTTTTACGTGAATGGTCCACGACTTCCCAAAGATGGTCACTACCGGGGTCTTGGCTTCCAGCAAAGCCAGTAGATTTTCGTCAAGATGGGCCTCCTTTCGGGGATGATGGGTGCTCCCGAAGGCCGCTATGCGAGCATGTTTTAGTTGGTAGTCCCGGATCTCCTTGAAAAAGCGGGCGTCTTTGGGATTGGATCCCGGCCAGCCCCCTTCGATGTAATCAATTCCGAGCTCGTCGAGCTTGAGGGCTACCCGGAGCTTGTCCTCCACCGAAAGATTGAATTCTTCAGACTGGGTCCCGTCTCGAAGGGTGGTGTCGTAAATTTCGACTACGCGCCTCATTTTTCCTCCTCAGGCGGCTGATCCAGACCGAAGGCCTCATGGAGGGCCCTTACGGCCAGTTCGGTGTACTTTTCGTCGATCACACAGGAGACCTTGATCTCCGAGGTAGAGATCATCATGATGTTTATACCGTGTCGGGCCAGGGTCTCGAACATCTTGGAGGCCACCCCGGCGTGGGTGCGCATACCGGCCCCCACGATAGAGACCTTGGCGATGTCCTCCGAGCTTTCCACTCTCTCCGCTCCGATCTCCCGGGCCACCTCCTCCACGATCCTGACCGCCTCCCGGAGATTGGTGCGGGGCACGGTAAAGGTAAGGTCGGCCTTGCCGTCGGGCCGACCGGTCTGAATGATCATGTCCACCAGAATGCCCCGTTCCGCAATGGGCCCAAAGATCTTGGCCGCTACCCCCGGAACATCCGGCACACCGTAAAGACTGATGCGGGCCTCGTTACGGTTGTAGGTTACCCCAGAGACCAGGACTTTTTCCATCTCTTCGTCCTCCTCGGTGATGATGGTTCCCGGAGCTTCCGAAAAGGTGGAACGCACGTGTAAGGGAACCCTGTAAATCATAGCAAATTCCACAGCCCGGATCTCGAGCACCTTGGCCCCGGCACTGGCCAGCTCCAGCATCTCCTCGTAGGAGATTTTTTCGATCTTGCGGGCCCGGGAGACGATGCGGGGATCAGCGGTGTAGACCCCTTCCACATCCGTGAAGATTTCGCATAGATCCGCCCCCAGGGCCGCCGCGAGAGCCACGGCCGTGGTGTCCGAGCCACCCCGGCCCAGGGTGGTGATGTCGCCTTCCTCGGTTACCCCCTGGAAACCCGCCACCACCACGATCTCGCCCCGGGAGAGGGCCCCGCGAAGCTTTTCCGTGGGAATATCTTTGATGCGGGCTCGGGTGAAAAGCCCGTCGGTAAGAATGGGGATTTGGAACGCGAGAAGGGCCCGGGCCGAATATCCCATGGCTTTAAGGGTTATGGCCAGAAGCGAAGCCGTGACCTGCTCCCCGGTGGCCACCAGCATGTCTAATTCCCGGGGAGAGGGTTCCGGGGTGATTTCGTGGGCCAGAGAGAGCAGACGATCCGTCTCCCCGGCCATGGCCGAAACCACCACCACGAGATCGTGGCCTTCGTCCCGATACCGGGCTACCCTTCGAGCTACATTGCGGATCTTTTCAAGATTCCCCACCGAGGTGCCCCCGAACTTCTGCACGATGAGCATCCGCTTATCCCTCCTCCATCTTTTTTCCGGACCAGACCGGGTCCTCGCCGAAATGCAAAAACCACCATTCCTCGGCGCTGGCCCCTCGATCATTGGGCGCAAGTTCTATACGATAGTGGTCGCAATAGTCCATGAGGAAGCGGTAGGCCTCATTCAGGGCCTTCATCTTTTCGGCATCTCCGGCGCGATCCGGGTGATACCGAGCCGCCAGCCGCCGATAGGCCCGCCGGATCTCCGCCCGGGTGGTCTCCTTGGGAAGTCCCAGAAGCCTTCGCGCTTCCTCCAGCTTGGCCCACTTGTTGGGCAACATAGTGCAATTTAGAATAATCCTAAACTCCAAAGATTCAATCTTTTTCCCGGATTCAGGATGGCCGATAGAAGGGAGACTTTTGCGGTCCTTACGCTGGGCTGTAAGGTCAATCAGGTGGAGGGAGCTTATCTTGCGGAGAGCCTTTCCGCCCTTGGCGGTCGGGCCGTTTCCCCGGGCGAGGGTCCCCGCATCGTGGTGGTGAATACCTGTGCCGTGACGGCCAAGGCGGCTTACGAAGGCCGCAAGCTTATTCGTCGGGCCCTGAGCCTTAACCCGGAGCTGGTGGTGGCCACCGGTTGCTATGCTCAGACCTTTCCCGAGGAGGTCCTTAAAGCCGGGGAGAAAAAGATTGCGGTCTTCGGACAGGCGGAAAAATTTCGTCTTCCCGAGATCATGGCCGAAAACCCTCCGGAGAAACTTCGGGGCCAGATCCTGGTGACCCCGGCCGAAAGGTTACGGAAGGCCCAGCCGGCTCCCATCACCCGTTTTCCGGGGCACACCCGGGCCTTCCTGCGCGTTCAGGACGGCTGCAGTCAGAGGTGCGCCTATTGCATCGTGCCTCTGGCCCGGGGGCCTTCGAGAAGCCTTTCCGAGGAGGAGGTCCTGCGTCAGGCGAAGATCTTCGTGGAGGAGGGATACCGCGAGATCGTAATTACCGGGATCCATCTGGGATTCTGGGGTCGGGACTTAAGGCCCCCGAAAACCCTGGTGGACCTCCTGCGTAAACTGGAGACCCTGGGGCAGGTTCGTCTTCGCCTCTCTTCGCTTGAGGTGACCGAGATTACGCCTGCCCTGCTGGCCTGGGCGAGCTCTTCCGCAAACTTCGCCCCGCACTTCCATGTCCCTCTTCAGAGTGGAGATGACGGGGTCCTCAGGGCCATGGGAAGGCTCTATACGGGAGAATTTTATCTGGAAGTTCTCTCGGAGATCCGGAGACGTTTTCCCCAGGCTGCTCTGGGAGCGGACGTTCTGGTAGGTTTCCCCGGAGAAAGCGAGGAGGCCTTTCAGCGCACTTACGAACTGATTGCTCGAAGCCCCCTTACTTATCTACATGTCTTTCCTTACTCCCCGAGACCGGGTACCCGGGCTTACACTCTTTTCTCTCAGATCCCCCCGGAGGTCATCGTCCGGCGGGCCCGGGCTCTGAGGGAGCTTTCCGCGCGCAAAAGGAAAGCCTTCTATCAGGCCCAGGTGGGGCGGGTTCTTCAGGTCCTGGTGGAAGAGAGAGAAGAGGAGACCGGTCTTCTCAAAGGGCTCTCCGAGAATTACGTTCCGGTGTATCTCAGGGGGGAGGCTCAACTCCGGGGTGAGATCGTTTCAGTGAGGGTGGTGAGGGTGATAGATTCCCGGGTTTATGGGGAAAGGATTTGAAACCCAGGTAGAGGTAATGTAGCCCGGAGGCCACGGTGAGGGCCGCGGTGAGATAGAAAAGAGGCCGGAGAAGGGTGGAAGAGAGGCCGGCCAGAACGGCGGCTGCCGTGCATACCTGAAGGGCGGTGTTGGTTTTGCTGAGCCTGGTAGGGCTGATCTCGGGAGGGGTGGAAAAGAGATAGAGCACCAGGAATCCGCTTACGATGAATACATCCCGGCTTACCACGAGCACCGCAAGATAAGGGGGGAGGAAGCCTTTCCAGGCACAGAGGATATAGATGGTATCTAGGAGAAATTTATCGGCCAGGGGGTCCATGACTGCCCCGAGAAGGGACTTCTGCTCCAGTCTGCGGGCCAGGAATCCATCGAGGGCATCCGAGAGGCCGGCCAGCACAAAAAGGACCAGGGCCTCGGTCTTCTTCTCCGAAAAAAGGGCTATTACGATCAGGGGAATGAGAAATAGCCTGATGACCGTGATAAGATTGGGCCAGGTGAACACGCTATCATTATACTTTACCTTTCGAAGGAGAGAGATTAAAATGAGGTCGGTTGCCGGCGTAGCTCAGCTGGTAGAGCAGTGGATTCGTAATCCACAGGTCAGGGGTTCGAGTCCCCTCGCCGGCTCTTGATAATTAAGGGTGTTCTCCAAAATACAAAATAGGGCACAATCGCCCGCCTATGGAGACGCTTATGGTATCCCAATTTCGATAAGACTGCTGTTTTGACTTTGTCTATAACGGAACTCAAAGCCGAGCATCGATTTTACATCGAGAGATACATGAAATGGCTCAAAGAAGAAAAACAGAGCTCGAAAGGATAATCGAGTTCCTCGAAAAGGAAGGGTTCCAACCCGTCACCGAGGAGCATAAGAAAGAACCCTGGTATAAAGCCGCCATGGCCCCGGTGGACTGTTTCGAGGGAGAGGAACAACCTACCATCTACCGGAAAACCAGCGACTAACCGCCCGGCTTTTCGCCGATTTTTTCAAAAACTAAAAACCCGAAATAACCGACGAAAACCGGGAACGGCCCCCCAGATTTAACAGTTTGTTAATGCATCGTGCCACCAAATTAGAGCCGAGAAATAGACAGAAAATCCAGGAGTTACACTAAACTTTCCCTGGTCTTTCTCTCGCAACTCATTCTTAATAAGCGAAGTTTTGAGGCGTCTTCTAAGTGGGAAGTTATTGAAGAATTTGGCGCGCCCGGGAGGACTCGAACCTCCAACCTTTGGATTCGTAGTCCAATGCTCTATCCGATTGAGCTACGGGCGCACCACCTACGCATTTTAATGCCCGCCTTTTAACTTGGCAAGGGGGCGACTTTCCTGTAATTATGAAGGCAATATCCGTCAAGGGAGGCCGTCTCTATGCCCGTAATGGAAAATTCATTGCCCACCGAGGGCCAGGGAGCCAAAATCGTCCTGGGAGAGCCCGTCCAGCGAGGGTATTTCTATAGCTATGAAGGAATCGTACTCCATGAAGAGGGCGGTGAACAGGCCATTATGGTGCTCGAAAACCCTTTCTGGGGTCGAATACTTTTCATAAACGGTACCGCGCAGTTTACCTCCCGGGACGAATTCATCTATCACGAGGCCCTGGTCCATATTCCCATTCAGGCCTTCCCTGAAGGGCGCGTCAGAAAGGTTCTTATCTGCGGAGGCGGAGATTATGGAGCAGCCCGCGAGGTTCTTAAATATGAAGAGGTCGAAAAAGTGCTCATTGCGGACATAGACCCCCGGGTGCCCTGGGTGGTTAAACAATTCTTTCCGGAATTGCTGCCCAAAAACCCCTCGGATCCCCGGCTGGAACTTCTGACCGTGGACGCCTTCAAATTGGTCGAGGATCTGGTGGAAAAGGGAGAAACTTTCGACCTGGTGATCATTGATTCCACGGATCCGGATGTCTCGATCTCGGACTATACCCTGGAGCTTTCGCATTCTCTTTTCAGCGAGGCCTTCCACCGCATGCTTCTCAGGCTGGCCCCCAAGGGGGCCATCGTGCAACAGGCGGCCACGCCCTTTACCATGAAAGATATTCTCGAGGGCTCTTACGCGGTCTTTCGAAAGGTCTACGGGGAGGAAACCTATTGCTATCGGGCCTGTATCCCTTCTTTCGGGGGAGATAACGCTTATCTTCTTCGTTTCCCCGGAGACCCCCGTGAACCCCGGCGGACCTCGGTGCCCCCCACCAGTTATTATACTCCCGAGGTTCACCGGGCCTCCTTCGCTTTGCCCAAGTTCTGGTTAACGGAGGTGTTCGAAAAAGATGCCTAAGATACTGGGAATCCTGGGCTCTCCCCATCCCTACGGTGGATCGGGAACCCTCTTGAGGTGTGCCCTTTATGCCGCCGAGGAACTGGGCCTTGAGACCGAGCTCATAGAGCTTTATCGGTCAAAACTTGAGCCCTGTGTGGGTTGTGTGCAGGATGAGGAACCCACCTGTAAGTACCCCTGCATCTTTGAGGACGATGGCCGGGAGATCCTGCAAAAACTCAAGACCGCCGAGGGCTATATCCTGGCTTCTCCAGTCTACTGGTACGGTCCCTCCGGTCCGCTGAAGATCCTCATCGATCGTATGACGGCCCTGGAAAACATGGTGGCCTTAGGGGAGCCGAGTTATGTGGAGGGCAAGGTCGTGGGAATCATCACGGTGGGCGCGGATGCGGGGGTGACCCTGGCCGGGGCTTATCTCCTCTCCGTGCTTAATGCCATGGGGGCTATGATCCCGCCCTGGGCCCACGCCTATTCCCATCGAGGGAAAGAGGCTCTCTTCGATGACCGGGCGGTGATGGACGCCATCAATGTGGGGCGGCTGGTGGCCGGGCTCATCCTTCGGGTAAGAGGCGGGGAGGGGCCCCTGGCTTATCTGGAAGACTTCGATCTCCTGAAACGGATCCGGGCCCGGGTGGGGGAAGAAAAGAAAAAATGGGAGGCTCAGCATGAGCCAAAGCCAGCCGGCAGTAGCCGAAAATCCGGTCCTTAAAGCCATTTACGGTCGCCGCAGTATCCGGGAGTATACCGATGAGGTGCCTCCCCGGGAACTCATTCTTGAGATCCTTAGGGCGGGCATCTGGGCGCCTTCCGGGCTCAACAATCAACCCTGGCGTTTCGTCATCGTCTGGAATCGTGAGAGCCGGGAAAAACTGGCCGAGCTCACCCGTTACGGAGAGATTATCCGCCGGGCTCCGGTCGTGATCGCGGTCTTCCTGGATCAGAAGGTCATGTATCACCAGATCAAGGATCATCAGTCGGCCGGGGCCTGTCTGCAGAACATGTTGCTGGCGGCGCATGCCCTCGGCCTCGGAGGAGTCTGGCTGGGTGAGATCCTCAAAAACGCAGACCGGGTGCGGGAGGTTCTGGGCTTGCCGGAGGGGCTGGAGTTGGCGGCGGTGGTGGCCCTCGGATATCCGAACGATCGACGCAAGCGGAGCGGTCGCAAACCACTGGAAAGTTTCATCCTGAAGGAGATCCCTTGAGAGGGCTTGCGGCCCTTCTACTAAGTCTCTGGGTGCTTGCGGCCTCTCAGGCCCTGGCTTTAAGGGTGGGGGACCTTAACGTGGCCCCCTATCGGGATTACCTTCTGCTTTACGCCTATCTCGAGGATCTGCCCCTTGAGGACCTCAGGGAGGCTCTCAAACACGGTCTGGGGCTGGCCTTCACCTTTCGGGTGGAGGTTTACCGGATAAGAAGATTTCTGCGGGACGAAAGATTCTTTTCACAGGAGATCACGCGTACGGTCTACTACGATCCGGTAAAAAACGTTTATTACGTCCAGACCGTGGGGGCGCTTGAGGCTCCCCGTCGGGCCACCTCACCCCGCCAGGCCCTCCTTCTGGCCTCAAGCCTCGAGGGACTCCCCCTTTTCCCCCTGGTCCGCCTGAAACCCGAGGCCCGTTACCGTCTGAAACTCAAGGCGGAGGTCCGAAAGATAACCCGGGTGGGCTGGCCGAAAAAGATTATCCGTTTTCTCCTTTTCAAAGGCGAAAGCCTCGAGACCCCCTGGATGAGCCTGACTTTCTCGTTATGACGCTGCCCGGAGAGGAAAGACTCAAGATACGCCGGGAAATCCTTTATATCCTCCTCGGTCTGGGGCTTTTCGCCCTTCTGGTCCTGGTGGAGTTTCGGATCTTTCAGATCTTTCCCTGGAGTTTTTCCGGCCAGAACCTCATTATTTTTGCCCTTATCCAGCTGAACCTCATCCTTCTCCTTCTGGTGATCTATCTGGTACTGCGAAATCTGCTCAAGACCCTCTTTGAGGTTCGCACCACCCGGATCTCGCGAAGTCTTCGGGTAAAACTGGTGCTTTCCTTTCTTCTCCTGAGCTCCGTTCCGGCCCTTCTGCTATTTGCGGTTTCCCATCGGTTCATTGAGACCAGCCTCGAATACTGGTTCGGCAGCAACCTGGATCAGCAGCTGGAAAAGGCCCTGCTTGAGGCCCGGGCCTACTATCAGGATCGTGAACGGGAAATTCTGCTCAAGCTCCAGGAGTTCGAGAAGAATTATCTCCGCAAGACCCGTAAGCTCTCCTCCCGGGCTCTGAGACGTTATCGCCGCAGGTTGAAACTTGACACCCTGGAGATTTATGACGCCCGCGGGCGGCTTCTCAAGCGAGCCTACGACGAGGCCGTGGGGCGCAGGGTTCTGGGGATTCCCCCCTCCATCCTGAACCAGGTCCTTTCCAGCCGAGTCCCGGCTTCGGAGAACAGCGATCTCAAGACCCGGGTCCTCCTGCGGGTCTTTCTGCCGGTTTCATATCGGGGACAGACGGTGATCCTGGCCGGGGGAAAATTCCTGGATCCCGGGCTTGAGAAGCTCATCAAAGACCTAAGCTCCGGGGTGGGGCTTTATCAGCAACTGAAATTCCTGCGCACGCCTCTCAAGACCTCCCTTCTGCTACTATTGCTCCTGGTCACGCTTCTGACCATTTTCGTGGGAGTCTGGTTTGGCATGCGCTTTGCCCGTCGGCTCACCGGTCCCATTCAGGAACTGGCCGAGGCCGCGGATCGGATTGCCGCCCGGGACTTTGAGGTCCATCTCCCTGAAGAAACTCCGGACGAGGTGGGGGTGCTGGTGCGGGCCTTTCGCCGCATGACCGAGGAACTCAAACACTACCGGGAAAAGGTGGAGGAGACCACCCGGGCGCTGGCGGCGGCCAACGAGGAACTTACCCGGCGCACGGCTTATCTCGAAACCATCCTCTTTCACATCACCGCGGGCGTGATGGCGGTGGATCAGGAAGGACGTCTTACCCTGAGCAACCATCGGGCCCGGGAGCTTCTGGGGCTTCCCGAGGCCCGGGAGGGAAGCCCGCTTTCGGATCTTCTCCCCGGCGATCTTTATGCAGCCTTCCGGGAACTCATGGAAAAACTCCCTCGGGATCGACCGGCCAGTGTCCCCGTGAGACTGGTGCGGGAGGACAAGACCCTCGTCCTGGGGCTTACGGCTGTCCGTCTCCCCGAAGAGGCCTTTCCGGGCTATCTTTTCCTGGTGGAGGACCTCACGGAGAAGGAACGTATGGAGCGCCTGGCCGCCTGGCGGGAAGTGGCTCGCCGTATCGCGCACGAGGTCAAAAATCCCCTGACCCCTATCCAGCTTTCGGCCCAGCGGCTGCGGCGGAAGCTTTCCGAAAAGCTGGCCCCGGAGGAACGGGAGGTCCTTACCCGGTGTACCACCACCATCGAAAAACAGGTGGAAGAGCTAAAACATCTGGTGAACGAATTTTCGGCCTTCGCCCGGCTACCGGGCCTCAAACTCGAAGAAAACGATCTCCTTTCGGTCATCCGGGAGGTGGTGGCCCTCTATCAGGAGGCCCACCGGGAGGTGACCTTCAGGGTGGAGGCGGAAAGCCTTCCGCCCTTTCTTTTTGACCGGGACCAGATGAAACGGGTCTTCCTCAACCTTTTCGACAACTCCATCGCGGCCATGAATGGTCGGGGGGAGATCCGGGTGCGGGTGGCCCTGGAGGAGGGCTGGGTAAGACTGGAAGTGGAGGACACCGGCCCGGGAATTCCGGCCGAGATCAAGCCCCGCCTCTTCGAACCTTACGCCTCGGGCAAAGGGGGGACCGGCCTGGGACTGGCCATCGTGCATTCCATCGTTCAGGGACACGGGGGCGAAATCCGGGCCGAGGAAAACCAGCCCCGGGGAGCCCGTTTCGTGATACGCATTCCGTTCCGGCAGAAGACCCATGCCTGAGATCCTGGTGGTGGACGACGAAAGGAGCATCCTGGAAAGCCTCCGGGACATCCTGGAGGATGAGGGCTACGCCGTGCGGTGTGTCGAAAGCGGTGAGGAGGCCCTGAGAGTGGTGGAGGAGTCTCCGCCGGATCTGGTGCTCCTGGACATCTGGTTGCCGGGTCTGGATGGTATGGAAGTGCTTTCCCGGATCCGGCAGACCCAGCCTGCGCTTCCGGTGATCATGATCTCGGGGCACGGAACCATCGAGCTGGCGGTCAGGGCCGTCAAACTGGGGGCCTTCGATTTTTTGGAGAAACCCCTCTCCTACGATCGGGTGGTGGTCTCCGTGGAGAAGGCCCTGCGGATGCGGGCCCTGGAGGAGGAGAACCTCCGGCTCAGGGCTCGTTTCCGGGAACCCAGACTCACCGGGGAATCCCCGGCCATCAGGGAGGTGCGGGAGCTCATCGCCCGGGTGGCTCCCACGGAGGCCACCGTGCTTATCCAGGGAGAATCCGGGGTGGGCAAGGAGGTGGCCGCGCGCATGATACACCATCTCTCCCCTCGTTCCAGGGGGCCCTTCGTGGAGGTGAACTGCGCGGCCATTCCGGAAAGTCTTATCGAATCCGAACTCTTCGGGCACGAGCGCGGGGCCTTTACCGGCGCGACTCAGGCCCGACGGGGAAAGTTCGATCAGGCCCATCGGGGGACCCTTTTCCTGGACGAGGTGGGGGACATGAGTCCCTCGGCCCAGGCCAAGGTCCTGCGGGTGCTTCAGGAAAAAAGGTTCGAGCGGGTGGGGGGAGATCGCCTCATAGAGGTGGACGTGCGTATCATCG
>JALWCD010000064.1 GCA_027036915.1 Thermodesulfatator sp.
GGGCTTACCTCCTCAAGAAGTCTTCGGCGCTCGGTCTTTTTCGAGGGGGGAAACCCCAGAAAGAGGAAACCCTCCGAAAGATCCCATCCCGAGACCGAAAGGAGGGCCGTGAGGGCCGAAGGCCCGGGCACGGGGACCACGGGAAAACCGGCCCTGCGGGCTTCCCGCACCACCAGGGCTCCGGGGTCGGAAAGCCCCGGGGTACCGGCTTCGGAGACCAGGGCCACCCTGGCGCCGCCGGAAAGACTCTCTAGCACCTGCGGGAGTCGTTTCCGTTCGTTGTCCTTGTAAAGGCTCCATAACTTCTTGCCCGTGATCCCGTAGTGGGAGAGGAGTTTGCGGGTGGTACGGGTGTCCTCGCAGAGGATGAGGTCGGCCTCCTTTAAGACCTCCAGGGCCCGGAGGGTGAGGTCCCTGAGGTTTCCGATGGGGGTGGCCACCACGAAGAGGGTGCCTTTATTTCCGGCTTGTCCTGCGGACATGGAGTATGCGCTGCAAAGCGGTGAAATGGGTCAAAAGGGCCAGGAGGGCCAGCACCGGTATGAGCCAGCCGGTGATCAGCCCCAGGGTAAGGGCCAGAAGTCTTTCGAAACGGGTAAAAAGCCCCACCTTGCAGGAGAGCCCCAGGCCTTCGGCCCGGGCCCGGGCGTAGCTCACCATGAGGGACCCCGTAAGGGTAAGGAAGGATAGAAGCACGCCCGGGGTCGAATCCTGGCGAAGAAAATAATAGGTTAGCCCCAGAAAAAGGGCGATTTCGGCGTATCTATCCAGGGTGGAATCCAGAAAGGCTCCGAAGGTGGAGACCTGATTGGTGCGCCGGGCGAGAAGCCCGTCCACGGCATCCAGCGGGCCGAAAAGAGCCAGAAGCACCCCGCCCGCCAGGGGTTTACCCAGCGCGATGGCCAGCCCCGCCGTGGCCACCCCCAGAAACCCCGCCACCGAGACCAGATTGGGATGGACCCGGACCCGGGCCAGCCACTTTACCAGGGGCAGAAAAAGGGGTTCGCTTTTGAGTTTGACTCTTTCGGTAAAGGTCATGGTCCTATTCTAATACCCGTAGAGGGGTCGATCCAGGCTTCGGTACTGAATGGCCTCCGAGAGATGGACGGCGGAGATGGTCTCGGAGCCCTCAAGATCCGCTATGGTGCGGGCCAGCTTGAGGATACGGTGATAAGCCCGGGCGGAAAGCCCCAGCCTCTCGCAGGCCTTCTCCAGGAGGCGGCGTCCGGCTTCATCCGGGAGACACCATTTTTTGATCTCGCGAGCCCCGAGGTGGGCGTTTAATTTCCCCGGCTGTCTGTAGCGTTCTTCCTGGCGCCGGCGGGCCCGGGCCACCCGTTCCCTCACCTTCTCCGAGGGTTCTCCCCGTCGGTCAGCCGAAAGCTCCCGATAATCCACAGCCGGGACCTCCAGATGGATGTCCAGACGATCGAGAAGCGGCCCGGAGAGCCGTGAACGATAGCGCCGGATCTCCTGCGGGCTACACTGGCAAGCCCGCCGGGGATCACCGTAGTAGCCGCACCGACAGGGGTTCATGGCACAGACCAGCATGAAGCGCGCCGGAAAGGTCACGCTCCCCGTGGCCCGGGTGATGGTCACCCGCCCCTCCTCAAGCGGCTCCCGCAGGGCCTCGAGCACCCGGCGATTGAACTCCGGAAGCTCGTCCAGGAAAAGCACCCCATTGTGGGCCAGGGAGATCTCGCCCGGACGGGGCTGGGTTCCGCCTCCGATGAGGCCCACGTCGGAGATGGTGTGGTGAGGGCTGCGGAAGGGCCGGGCGGTCACCAGGGGCCTTTCCGGGGAAAGCAGACCGGCCACGCTGTAGATTCGGGTGGTCTCCAGGGCTTCCTCGAAACTCATTTCCGGGAGGATGGTGGGCAGCCTTTTGGCCAGCATGGTCTTGCCGGCCCCTGGCGGTCCGATGAGAAGGAGATTGTGTCCCCCGGCCGCGGCCACCTCAAGCGCCCGCCGGGCCTGTTCCTGGCCCACGATGTCGGCCAGATCCTCCTCATAAGAGGGGGGCGAGGGCGAAGGAGAGGACGGCCTTTCAGGCGTGAGACGCCCGTGGAAATACTCCACCACCTCGGAGAGGTGCCCAAAGGGCAGAACCTTAAGTCCCGGGACCAGGGCCGCCTCCGGACCGTTTTCCCGGGGGACCACCAGGGCCGCAAAGCCCTGCTCCCGGGCCATGAGGGCCACCGGAAGGACCCCCCGGGTGGCCTTGAGCCGCCCGTCAAGGGCCAGTTCCCCCAGAAAGAGGTGCCCCGGGAGAACCTCTTCCGGGAGGACACCGGTGGCGGCCAGCAACCCTATGGCCATGGGAAGATCGAAACCTGCCCCTTCCTTCCGGATGTCGGCCGGGGCCAGATTGATGGTGACCCTGCGGTCGGGATAATCGTAGCCGGAATTGCGCAGGGCCGCTCGAATCCGCTCCCGGCTTTCCCGGACCGCGTTGTCCGGAAGCCCCACGATGGTGGTTCCGGGGAGCCCGAAGGCCAGGTCCACTTCCACCTCCACGGCAAAGGCCTCCAGCCCCACCACCGTGGCCGTAAAGACACGCTGCGGCATGGGAACGTTATACCAAAAAGAAAAGGGCCGTGGAAGGTTGGCCCCCACGGCCCCCGGATTCGAAACGGACCGGTTCTTTCGGGCTAGCCGGCAATACCCGCCGCGGAGAGGAAACCTCCCAGTTTGGCGAAGACCAGGTAGAAGCTCAGCACCAGGGCGTAGAGGGTCAGGGCCTCGATGAAGGCCAGACCCAGAATCATGGTCACGGTGAGCTTTCCGGCCAGCTCCGGATTCCGCGCGATACCTTCACAGGCACCCCGTACGCAGTGGCCCATGCCCACGCCGCAGCCGCTGGCCGCGATCCCGATACCCAGGCAGGCCCCGAGCACCACCGCGCCCAGGAAACCGAAGCCCAGAGAACCCGCCGCTCCGCCTTCCGACGCCAGGGCCATGGTGGCCCCTACCAGAATGAAGAACGCCATCAATCCCAGTACCCTTTTCATCCCTGCGAACCTCCTTTCCCTTGAATTTTTAGCCTTATCTTAAAGGGATACAGGGGGCCTCCCCGCATCCCTCCACATCCTTAATGGGCTTCCTCAACCGCTCCCGCAAAGTAGGCCAGGGACAGGGTGATGAAAATCAGCATCTGGATGAAGGCCACCAGCACTCCCAGGAGGAGAATGGGCAGAGGCGCCAGAAACTTTCCGGCCAGCAAAAGCAGGATCCCCACCAGCAGTTCCTTGGCGTACATGTTGGCGAAAAGTCGTACCGAAAGAGAAATCACCCGGCCCAGGTGGCTGAAGACCTCGATGAAAAACATCATGGGAGCCAGCCACTTCATCGGCCCCAGGAAATGTTTGATGTAACCGAAACCGTGGAACCAGATACCCAGAATGTGATAATAAACGATGGTGATAAGGGTAAGCCCCAGGGTGACGTTGATGTTGGCCGTGGGGCAGGCAAAGCCCGGGATGATTCCCATGTAATTGGAGACTCCGATGAAAAGGGCGAACATTACGATCAGCGGAAAGACCAGCGGAAGCACATCCCGGCCCGTATGCCTGGGATCAGGCAGGTTGTCCCGCGAGAAGTTGTAAAGGGTCTCAATCACCAGCTCCCAGAAGTTCTGCAGCCCCGAGGGAATAAATTCTCCCCTGCGGGCCCCGATAAGGGCCAGAACGATGATAATAAGGGCGGCCAGATAACCGTAGACCATATGAGGCGCAAAGATCTTGGCCGCCAGGCCGTACTGGTCCGCATGCAGGTAAAAATGTTCCCCGGAGGGAAGGCCCAGTTTTTGTAAGAGGAGACACAGGAGGAAAATGGGTTCTTCCATCTTTCTACCCCCCTAACG
>JALWCD010000065.1 GCA_027036915.1 Thermodesulfatator sp.
TCTTAATCTCTTATTTTGTCTTTTTTCCTTTTAAAATCTAGTTTGACTTTTAGGCTAAAACTTTGTTAAAAAAGAGTGGAAATTAAAATTTTCGAAAAAGGAGGAAGTATATGGTAGCTGCGGAAAAAGCAATTAAAAAGAATCGTATATTGCTCCTATTCGTAATTTCTTTGTTTTTGCTGGGAATTGGTGTTGTAACGGGAATAAGAGGTTTCATTACCGGACATTTGCACTTTTTTGGAGTTTCTCGGGAAGTACCCTGGGGACTCTTGATTTCTACTTATGTATTCTGGGTGGTTACTTCTACAGGACTTTGTCTTACTTCTTCTATTGGGCATGTTTTCGGTTACCGCCCCATGTTTCCCATTGCTAGTCGAAGTATCTTTTTAGCCATTGCTACTATATTAGCTGGTTTTATGTCTATAGGTTTTGAATTAGAAAATCCCTGGCGTATGCCCATCTGGAACGCTCTTTCCCCCAACCTCAGGTCCAATATCTGGTGGATGGGAACCCTTTACGGGGCCTACCTTTTCTTCATGCTCATAGAGTTCGGGTTAATAAGGCTTGGTCGCCACAAAGAAGCCGCCACGGCCGGTCTCATGGGGGTCATCTCCGGAGTGGCCGCCCACAGCAACCTGGGTGCGGTTTTCGGCCTGATCCACGCTCATGAGTTCTGGTACGGGCCCTACATGCCTATCTATTTCATCGCCTCGGCCATGATGAGCGGGGCCGCGGCCATCATATTTTTTACCTGGCTGGCCTATCGGCTTTCCGGCCGTGAGATGGAAGACTCCATGGTCCGGGCCCTTCAGGTTACGGGAAGGGTCTACGCCCTGCTCACCGCGGTGGTGATCTTTTTCACCATCTGGAAGATCATCGCCAGTCTGGCCGGCAAACCCCATGGTAAATGGGAAACCGTGATGGCCTTCCTCAAGGGGCCCCTGGCCTTCAATTTCTGGGTCTTTGAAATCTTCCTGGGTCTTCTCCTACCCTTCGTGGTGGTGGTAGGGGTGCGGGCGAGAGACATAAACGCCATGGCCTACGTCTCCGGTCTGGCCCTGCTGGCCATCTTTGTCATGCGATACGATCTGGTGGTGGGAGGGCAGATCGTACCTCACTACGCGGGCATGCATATTTACGGTCTTCCGGAGTATTACCATTATGTTCCCTCCCTTTCGGAGTGGCTGATCGTCATAGGCAGTCTGGGCCTTTTCGGTTCCCTTTTCCTTTGGGGAGAAATGGCCTTCGACGGACACAAGCCAAACCATCATTAAGGAGGTGGCACCATGTTTAAGGGTCTGGCGGAGTGGCTGAAAAATCTGAAAAACGAGGGTGTTGAACATATTTCCGTGGAAGAAAGAAGACATTTTCTGAAGATGGGGCTCCTGATTACCGGGGTTTACGCCGGAGGCACGCTCCTTTCGGTGGTTTCCCGGGTGAAAGAGGTTTACGCCGACATTCCGGAATACGTGGGCCATTACCCTTATAAACCCCACTACAGCATGGTGTTTCGGACCGATCGCTGTATAGACTGCGAACGCTGTATGGAAGCCTGTCGCGAAACCAACCACGTGCCCCCTTACGGCTGGCGAACCAGGATCCTCGAACAGCACCTACCCAAAGGAGAGGGTCAGTGGGAAAGGCGCTTCCTGCCCATTCTCTGCAATCATTGCAATGAGCCTCCCTGTGTGAGGGTCTGCCCTACCCGGGCCACTTACAAAGACGAAAAGACCGGCATCGTACGGATGAACATCAAAAAATGTATCGGCTGCAAGACCTGCATGGCGGCCTGCCCTTATAACATGCGGTACTTTGACGAAGAGAAACGGGCCATTGACAAGTGCGATTTCTGCTGGGAGTCCCGTCTCTCAAGGGGGAAGTTCCCCACGGCCTGTGCCAAGGCCTGTCCGGCGGGAGTGCGTATTTTCGGGGATCTTTCGGATCCCGAAAGCCCGGTTTATCAGCTGGTGCATGATCCCCAGAGGGCCATCTGGGTTTTGAGACCGGAAGTCGGGGCCCGTCCCAACGTTTTCTACACCATAAACTAATAAAGGAGGTCACAAGCCATGAAAAGAATAGGCCTGCTCCTGGGAATCTTTCTTCTGGCAGGTTTCCTTTTGCACGCCCTGCCCTCCCTGAGTCAGGAGGGCGGTGAAGCCGAAGAGGAAGCTGATTATCCCACGGAACCCATAATCTTTACCAAACCGCTCAAAGCCGTGCTTTTTGATCACAGGCTCCATGTGGAGGAGGCCGGTCTTTCCTGTGAGGATTGCCACGATGAGGTTTTCGAGATGGAGGCCGGCAGCACACAGGAAAACGAGGATTTCACCATGGAGTCCCTTTACCAGGGTAAGTATTGTGGGGTTTGCCACGACGGGGAATCCGCCTTTGCCTCCAACACCCGGTGTGCCACCTGCCACATAGGGGTAATGGGCTACCAGAGATTGACCGGAAGCCCTGCCGAGGCCAAAGAAGAGCACGCCGAACATTAAGATCTCTTTCGGGCCGGGGGAAGAGATCTTCCCCGGCCCTTTTCCGTTCAACTCTTGCCTCTTAAGCCCTGAACGATTATCTTCCCCCTCGAAAGAGGGGGTTTTGTTTGGGTTCCAGAATCGCACCTGGAGACCGGGTGACCTTCAGGTATCAGGTCCTGTCCGAGGCCGGCGTGGTGGACGCCTCGGAGAAACCGGTTACCATCGTGGTGGGGGAAGGTCGGTTTCCCCCTTCCGTGGAAAAGGAGCTTCTCGGAAAGGAGGAGGGGGAGAAGATTTCGGTTCTGGTGCCTCCCGAGGAACATTACGGCCGTTATGACCCCCGGAAGGTCCAGCTCATCCCCACCGAAAAACTCCCCCCGCAGGCCCGGCCGGGAGAGACGGTCTTCGTGCAGGACGATTTCGGGGTGCTTCATCCGGCCAGACTCGCCCGCCGCGACGCCTTTCTGGCGGTGGTGGATCTGAATCATCCCCTGGCCGGAAAATATCTCCGTTTCGATCTCGAGATCCTGAAGGTCGAAAAGGATGAGCCCGGGGCTTCCTCGCCGGGTTCGGAGGAAAGGAGGACGGAGTCATGAAATACATCGTACTGGTAGGCGACGGGATGGGGGATTTTCCCCTGAAGGAACTCTCCGGAAGGACCCCTCTTGAGGTGGCGACCACGCCGGGGCTTGATTTTCTGGCTGAGCACGGTGAGATGGGGCTGGTTCAGACCGTGCCCCAGGGGCTTCACCCCGGAAGCGACGTGGCCAACATGAGCCTTCTGGGATACCCTCCGGAGGAAAAATACACCGGACGGGGTCCCATCGAGGCCGCAAGCCTCGGAATTCCCATGCGCCCGGAGGATGTGGCCTTCCGGTGTAACCTGGTAACCCTTAAAAAGGTGGGGCAACATCTCATCATGGAGGATTATAGCGCGGGACACATTTCTACGGAGGAGGCCCGTATCCTGATCGAGGATCTCAATCAGGAGCTGGGTACGGACAAGCTCGAACTCTTCTGCGGCAAGAGTTACCGGCACATCCTCCTCTGGCGCGGGGGGCCGGAAGGCCTGCGGACCGTCCCGCCTCACGATCTCCTCGGAAAAAACATCTACCATGCCTGGCAGGCCTACCGGGAAGAACCTCTGCTTAAGGATTTCCTTATCAAAGCCATCAAGATTCTGGAAAAACATCCGGTAAATCGCAAACGGATAGAAAAAGGGCTCTCTCCGGCCAATGCCCTCTGGCCCTGGGGGCAGGGCCGAATTCCGCATCTGGAACCTTTTGCCGAGAAATGGGGGCTTTCCGGTGCGGTGGTGGCGGCGGTGGACCTCATCAAAGGTCTGGGA
>JALWCD010000066.1 GCA_027036915.1 Thermodesulfatator sp.
GGGGGACTTTCGCCCCCCGGAAAGACGGCCTCAATGAAGACCGCCTGTTTGACCTCCGGATAAGCGGCCAGCACATAGCGACCCCCGGGAAGGAGCAGACCGGTGGTCACCCCCCGGGGATTCTCCTCAAAGAGCCGATCCGGAGGCCCCTGGGCCGTGATCAGGGTGAGCACCCGGGAGACCGGGGGCCTGGCCTGGGCCGGAGAGGGAAGGAAAGACAGGATGAATAGCCCGAGAAGCACCCGGTAGAAGACGAAGGGGTAAAGGGTATGGGTCTTCAGAAACCGGAGGAGAAAGGAGATGGCCAGCCAGCCCGAAACGAAGGCCGAAAGAACGCCCAGCAACATAAACTTAAGCGAAAACCCCGCGGAGAGGGCTTTGACCCCCTCAAGGAGACCGGCTCCGGCGATGATGGGGGCCGAAAGCAGGAAGGAAAAATGGGCGGCCTCCGCCCGCCTCAACCCCAGAAGCAGGGCCGCGGCCATGGTGATCCCGCTGCGGGAGGTCCCCGGAATGAGGGCCAGGGCCTGAGCCAGCCCCACCAGAAAAGCCCCCCTCAACCCGAGCTCCGGCCAGACCCGTTCCTTGCGCCCCAGGACCTCCCCGAGCACCAGGGGCAGACTCATCACGATGAGCACCCCGGCCACCACCTCCAAATGACGGAAATAGCGGCCGATGACCCCCTCAAAGAGCAACCCCGCCAGGGCCCCGGGGAGGGTCCCCACCATGAGCATCATCCAGAGCCTGCGCCCCGGACCGGGGACCTTAAGCCCCCGGAGAAGCTCCCACCAGTCCTGGCGAAAATAGATCAGGACCGCCAGAAGGGTCCCCAGGTGAATGAAGGCGTCGAAGGAAAGACCGGCCCGGATTCCGAAAAAGTTTTCCGCCAGCACCAGGTGCCCCGAACTTGAGACCGGCAGAAACTCCGTCAGTCCCTGGAGAAAACCCAGGCCGAGAGCCGCTTTTTCGTCCATCTAGAACAGCCTTTTCTTGATGAAATAAGCTGTAAGGAGAATGGAAACCGCAAAGGATATGCCCATGATGATCCAGAAGGCCTGAGGATGGTTCTGCAGCGGAAGCCGGATGTTCATGCCGTAGATACTGGAGATCATGGTGGGCAGGGCCAGCACGATGGCCAGAGCTGTAAGAAACTTCATGACCATGTTGAGATTGTTTCCGATGATGGAGGCGTAAGCGTCCATGGTGCCGCTCAGAATGTCGGAATAGATCTTGGCCATCTCGATGGCCTGTCGGTTCTCGATCTGGATGTCCTCCAGGACCTCCAGATCCTCCTCCGAAAGTCTCAAATACCGTCCGGACTGGATCCGGGTAAGCACCACGTCGTTTCCCCGCAGGGCGGTGTTGAAATAGACCAGGCTCTTTTCCAGGCTCAGGATCTTGAGCAGTTCCCGGTTACGGAAGGAACGGTGCAGCTCCCGCTCGTAGTCTTCGATCAGGCGATCGATCAGGCGGAGATAACGGAGATAAAGGTTGGCCGCACAATAGAAGATCAGGAAGAGGAAGGAAACCGGGTGTTCCAGATCCACCTTGAGAAACCTTCCGGACTGGGCCACGACCTCCTCGAAAAGGAGGTTCTCTTTGAGACAGACCGTAACCACCACCTCCTCGGTGATGATGATGCCCAGGGGAAGGGTTTCGTACCGGAGGATGTCTCCCTCGTGCCGGGGGTCCGGGATGTGGAAGATGATGAGGAGCTGTTTGCCCTCCACCTCGATCCGGGGGCGTTCTTCCTCGTCCAGGGGATACTTAAGGAAATCCGGCAGGATTCCGAACCTGGTCTCCACGAAACGGAGTTCTTCCTCCGTGGGGGAGGTGAGGGCCACCCAGGTATTGGACCGGACCTCCTCCGCCGGCACCAGAAAGCCGTTCTCCGAACCGTAGATCCGCACCATGGCCCTCTTACTTTAGCATTCTATTCCAGATTTTGAACCTGTTCCCGGAGTTTTTCGATGAGGGCCTTGACCTCCACGGCCAGATGGGAGATCTCGGCCGAAGCGGCCTTGTTCGAGAGGGTGTTGATCTCCCGGAACATCTCCTGGCAGAGGAAATCCAGCTTGCGTCCGTGGGGCCCGGGCCCGGCCATGATCTCCTCGAAATGTCTACGGTGACTCCGGAGCCGATCGAGCTCTTCGGTAAAATCCAGACGGTCGGCCAGGATGGCGGCCTCCTGATGGAGTCTCAGGGGATCGAGCCCCTGGTCTCCGAGAAGCCTCGTCAGTCTTTCCTCAAGACGCCGGTAAGCCTCTCTGAAATGCCCCTCTTTCAGTTCGGCGATCTTCGCCAGCAGCCCGTCAAGATCCCGGAGATGGGTCTTCAGGATCTCCTTTAAGTAGGCCCCTTCCCGGAGCCGCATCTCGGAGAGATGCTTCAGGGCCTCCTCCAGGGCCGGCCTGAGCTCAGCCCAGAGGGCCTCGGTCTCCGGCTGATCCTCGGAAAGAACGAAGATCTCCTTCAGCCGCAGGAGATCGGAGACCGTAAGCTTCCCTCCAAGCCCGAACTCCGCGGCCAGCAGGCGAAGATGGGTCAGATACTGGGAAAGAAGCCCGCGATCCACGAAGACCCGGGCCGTTTCCGGAGGCGTGCCCACCAGCCGAACCTGGACCTCGAAGCGCCCCCGGTGGAAACGACCCTGGATCTCCCGGCGCAGCCGTTCCTCAAGGATCTGATAACGCCGGGGAAGCCGGCAGATGATCTCCATGAAACGGTGGTTTAGGGCCTTGACCTCCACCTGGAGGCAGAAACCCTCTCCCTGATATTCCCCCCGTCCGAAACCGGTCATGCTCTTCATGGCGCCCTCCGGGACTTCTATTTAACCCTTAATCGTGTTAAATAAAAGGGCATGCGTTATCTGCGAGAAAAGCGCCCGGATCCCACCCGC
Source organism: Thermodesulfatator sp. (assembly GCA_027036915.1). GTDB lineage: Bacteria > Desulfobacterota > Thermodesulfobacteria > Thermodesulfobacteriales > Thermodesulfobacteriaceae > Thermosulfurimonas_A. The sequence continues at coordinate 2,900 of JALWCD010000066.1, forward strand.
CTCATCCAGGAGAAGATGGCCGTGGCCGAGGATCTTTACCGCCTCTGGGGGGAGAGTTTCCTGCGGGACCCGGAGCTTCCCCCCCTGCTTGAGGCCTATCGCCGGGCGGTGGAGGAATCCAATCAGGCCATGGAGGAGGCCGGCACCTTCCGGGAATGTTACCTCTGCAGCGTGGAAGACGGACAGGGTTGCTGCAAAATCGGACTGGAGAACGAATGCACGGTGCTGATCCTCCTCCTGAACCGTCTCCTCGGAGTAAATTTTCCAGAAGAAAGGGAGGTTCCCGGGCGGTGTTACTTCGTGGGGCCTCTCGGCTGCAAGATCCTGGCTCGGCCCATGCTCTGCCGGGACTACTTCTGCCGCCGGCATTACGCCAGGATCCCGGAGGAGACCATGGCCCGGGTGACGGCCGTACTGAACGAGGAACTGACACTGCTTTATCGGCTAACCGGTCTCCTGCGGGCCAGGCTGGAGTTCTGGACCGGAGACTTTCTGCAGGAACTGGACCTTACCGGCTACACCTAAGGGGAGGTGACCCGATGAAAAAATGGTTCTGGCTGGCAGTGGCCCTCTGGCTGGTAGCGGCCTGCGCCCCCAAGAAGGAGGTGCCGGTAGGGCCTCTTCCGGCGCAAGAAACTGCACAGGCCGAAACCGTGGCCCCGCCTCCGGTCGTGCCTCCGGCCCCTCAGGAGGAAGAAAGGGCCGAAGGGCTGGCCCCTCCTCCGGGTTTCGAGGAGGAGACCCTGGAGGCCGCGGCCGCCCAAGCGGCCAGACTCCCGGAGGAGGAACGCTGGCGGATCTACGGCCGCAGCACCCCGCCCCTTAAGGCCATCTTCTTCGACTTTGACGACTACCGGATCCGGAAGGATATGCTTCCGCGGCTTCGGGAAAACGCCCGTTTCCTCCTGAAACACCCGGAGTACCGGGTGGAACTTCAGGGTAATTGCGACGAACGGGGAGACCGGGATTACAACCTGGCCCTCGGTGAAAAACGGGCCCTGGAGGTCCGGCGGTTCCTTATCAATCTGGGCGTGGCTCCGGAAAGGCTTACCACCGTAAGTTTCGGGGAGGAGCGCCCCCTGGCCCCGGGACACGACGAGGCTTCCTGGGCCCTGAATCGCCGGGTGGACCTGGTGATCGTAAATCAAACCCCATAAGAAAGGAGGCGAACATGAGAAGGCTTGCGGCCCTCGGGCTGGTATGGATGTTTATCTGGTGGGGAGTGGCCCTGGCGGAGGGCCCCAGGATCGCGGTCATCGACCTCCAGAAGGTGGTTCGGTCCTCCCGGGCCGGACAGGAGGCCATGAAGAAACTTCAGGCCAAGTTCGAAACCCTCCAGAAGAAACTGGAAGCCAAAAAGAAGGAAATCGAGGCCTTCCGGCAGGAGATGCAGAAGAAGGCCCCGCTTCTTTCCGAAGAGGCCCGGGCGGAAAAACAGAGGGAATATCAGAAGATGGTCCGGGAATTCCGGGCCATGCAGGAGGACGCTCAGTTCGAGATGAAGGAAGAGGAAAAGAAGGCCCTCAAACCCATCTTCCAGGATCTCGAAAAGGTCATCAAGGAGATGGCCGAAAAGGAGGGCTACGACCTCATCCTGGAGAAGAACATGCCCGGGGTCTACTGGGCTTCGCCGCGGGTGGACATCACGGAGCATGTAATCCAGCTTTACGATCAGTATCGGAGCGCTCAGAAATCCCGGTCTAAATGATCCTAGCCGCGGATATCGGAGGAACCAGGGCCCGGCTGGCCCTCTTCCCGGAGAAAGGTCCTCTCCGGCCCAAGAAACTCAGAGTCTTTACGAGCCGGGACTTCCGGGGGGCCGGCTCCCTTCTCAGGGCCTATCTCCATCTGGCGGGGGAGAGCCCGCGGCTTGCGGTCCTGGCCCTGGCCGGCCCGGTCCTGGGGCAGAAGGTGCACCTCACCAACCTGGGCTGGAGGGTCTCGGCGCAGGCCCTGCGCAAGACCCTGGGGCTTGAGGAGGTAGTCCTGCTAAACGACCTTGAGGCCGTGGCCTACGGAGTGACGGCCCTTCCGGCCTCGCAGTTTGAGTCCGTAAAACCCGGGAGACCCCGGGGGGCGGTCTCGGTGCTGGTGGCCCCGGGCACCGGGCTGGGAGAGGCCGTCCTCATCCGGAAAAGCTGGCCCCCGGTGGTGCTTCCCACGGAGGGGGGCCACGCGGAGTTTCCCGCGGACTCCGAGGAGGAATGGCAGCTTTATCGTGAACTTAAGGCCCGTTACGGTCATGTGAGTCTGGAACGGGTCATTTCCGGGCCGGGGCTCGCCGCGGTCTTCAAGTTTTTTTCCAGAAAGAGTCTTTCGCCGGAGGAAATCGTCCGGCGCGCCGGAGAGGGAGACCCTCACGCGGAAAGAGCGGTGCGCCTGGTGGCCCGGGCCCTAGGACGGGAGGCCGGGACCCTGGTCCTAAAGACCCTGGCCCTGGCCGGGGTTTATCTGGCCGGCGGACTGGCCCCGGCGCTCAGGCCCTGGTTTGAAAGCGAACTCGTTCCGGCCTTCCTGGAGAAGGGACGCCTCAGAGAGATCCTGCTCAGGGTTCCGGTGCGGCTGATCAAACACCCCTACCCGGCTCTCATGGGAGCGGCCCTTTACGGACGTCTTCTTCGATCCGGATCTCACGTTCGGTCTCCGAAAGATAGGTAAAATAAATCCGAAACCGGGCTTTAAGCCCCGGGCCCAGCCTTTCGGACCACTCGATCACCATGACCCCCCGGGAAAGCATCTCGTGCAACCCCAGGTCCTCCACCTCCTCGGGGGAAAGACGATAGAGATCCACGTGAAAGAGGGGCACACGGCCGGGGTATTCGTTTACCAGGGAAAAAGACGGACTCACCACGTAGACCTCCTCCGGCACTCCCAGACCCCGGGCCAGCCCCTGCACGAAGGTGGTCTTCCCGGAACCCAGATCACCATAAAGGAGAAGGAGGTCCCCGGGGCCGAGATCCCGGGCCAGTTTTTGGGCCAGGGCCCTGGTTTCTTCCGGGGAACGGGTTCTATAGACGGCCGGCATGGAAGGTAAGCTCCCTAACAACACGGGGGAGATTCTCAGCCACCTCCGAGGCCGTGAACCCGAAGGGCCCCCTCCGTCGGGCCAGATCGTCCGCGGAGGCCCCGTGCAGAAACACCCCCAGACAGGCGGCCTCAAAGGGCTCGTAGCCCTGGGCCAGAAGGGCCCCGATCATCCCGGAAAGCACGTCTCCCATCCCGCCCTGGGCCATACCGGGATTGCCGGAAGAATTCACAGCCTCCCGTCCGTCCGGAGCCGCCACCACGGTGGCCGCTCCCTTGAGGACCACCACCTGTCCGGAAAGTCGCGCCGCCTCACGGGCTGCGGCCAGACGATCGGCCTGGATCTTATCCTTGGGTTGGGCCAGAAGACGGACCATCTCCCCGGGATGGGGGGTCAGGACCCTGGGAGCCGGGGCCTCCCGGAGGCTCTCAAGCCTCCCGGAAAGGGCGGTCAGGGCGTCGGCATCAAGCACCGCCGGACAGGGAAGTTCCACCGCAAGCCTCCGGGATAGACTCCGGGCCTCCTCGGAGAGACCGAAGCCCGGGCCCAGGACCGCGGCCCTCATCCGGCCGGCGGTCTCCAGGATACTTTCGGCGGCTGCGGGCGCAAGCTCCTGATCCGGGGTCTCCGGCGAAAGACCCAGGGTGAGGACCTCGGGAAGGTATCCGGCCAGAAGCGGCTGGAGGCTTCCGGCCGCCGCCAGGGTCACCAGCCCGGCCCCGACCCGTAAAGCCCCCAGCGCCGCAAGCACCGCGGCCCCGGTCTTGCCCCGGGAGCCCGCCAGGATCAGCACGTGACCGTAGGTGCCCTTGTGGGTGTCCGGAGAACGGGGTTTGAGTACCCGGGCCGCCCAGTCCCGATCGAGATACTCCCGGGGAGGGGCCTTTTCCCGGATCACCTTTCCGGGCATTCCGATGTCCACCACCCGGAGTTCCCCCACGTACTCCCGGCCGGGATAGATCACCTGCCCCACCTTGGGAAGGGCCATGGTGGCCGTAAGAGTCGCCCGCACCGCCACCCCCAGCGGACGACCGGTATCCGCCGAAAGCCCGGAGGGCATGTCCACGGCCACCACCGGTCGCCCGCTCTCATGGAGAAGCTCCACGGTTCGGGCAAACCTCCCGGAAAGGTCCCGGGAAAGCCCGGTGCCAAAGATGGCATCCACCACCAGCCCGGCTCCGGCCAGGGCCGGCCGCAGAGCCTCCACTTCCTCCTCGGAAAGGGCCTTCTCCAGGGGAAGGCCGAGATATTTCACGACACGGAGATTGCTCGCGCTCTCGCCCCGATACTTTTCCTCCGGGGCGAGCAGGACCACCTTCACCGGAAGGCCCCGCTGGTGAAGGTGTCGGGCCACCACCAGGCCGTCCCCGCCGTTGTTTCCCGGGCCGCAGAGGATGAGCACTCCCCGACGCGCTTCCCCGGGAAAACACTCTAGGATGAGTTCGGCCACCCCGCGGCCGGCATTTTCCATCAGGACCTCGGCCGGAACCCCCACCTCTTCGATGGTAAAACGATCCAGGGCCTGCATCTCCCGGGCATAAACCAGCCGCATGGCTATCCTCCCCTCTCCAGGATTACCACCGCCAGGGCCAGGCCGGCCTCGTGGGTTACGGAGACCAGGATTCGATCGGCCAGAGGCTCTACCAGGGCCCTGGCCCGGCCGGTGAGCCGGACCTCCGGTCGACCCGAGGCGGAATCCCGCACGAGAATCACCTCCCGGGGCGAAAAACCCGAAAGACCGCGCCCCAGGGCCTTGCCCAGGGCCTCCTTGACCGCAAAAGCCGCCGCCAGGGACTCGGCCATCCGGGCTTTACCGCGGGCGTAACGGATCTCCTCCGCCGCGAAAACCCGCGCCAGAAATCTCTCCCCGTAACGCTCAAGAAGCCGCTCGATCCGTTCCACCGCCACCAGATCCACTCCCAGCCCGCAGATCATACCTCCCCATTATACCCCGGACCCGGCCTTGACCCCTAGTGCTACATTTGATAGGTTGGTGTTACCAACCTGGAAAGGAGGGTCCCGATGAAAAGATTTATCCTGGCGCTCTGGGTTTTCCTTATGGTGCCGGCCTGGGCACGGGCCCATTTTCTGATCGCCGTCCCCCCCAAGGGCCAGGGCTACGGTCTGCGAGGTCAGGAAATTTCCTTCCGGGTGCTCTTCGGGCATCCCTTCGAGGGCATCCTTTATGACCTCAAGGTTCCCAAGGGTTATGTTATCACGCCCTCCGGGAAAAAGGCCCCGGTCTCCTTCACCCGCATTAAAATCAAGGACTACGCCTCCGGGAAAAAACGTTTTGGTTATCGGGTGGATTACCTCCCCACCGCAAGGGGCGATCATCTCCTCTGTCTCTCCTCCCAGTCCTATCTCAACGAGGAAGAAGGCGAGGTATGGCAGGATTACATGAAGGTTCCTTTCCACGTACAGGTGGAACGCGGCTGGCGGAATCGCTGCGGGTTCGAGCTCGAGATCATCCCTCTCACCCGCCCCTACGGCCTGAAGGTGGGGGAGGTCTTTCGCGCCCGGGTGCTTCTGAACGGCAAACCCGCCGCCGACCTGGAACTCGAAATCGAAAAGTTTAACGGTTTCTATGTCCCGGAGGAAAAACTCCCCACAGACGCCTACGGTCGGGTAAATGACCCCCTGATCACCCAGACCGCCGTGACCGACGAAAAGGGCTTTTTCGTGGTCGGGTTCCCGGAGCCCGGCTGGTGGGCCATAAACGTGGCCCTTCCGGCGGGCAAGACCTCTTACGCCCAGCGCACTTTCCCCCTAGTGATCCGTTCGGGAATGTGGCTCTACGTCTTTCCCGCTAAACCCCTTGCTCCCACGGGGTTCGACCTTCTTAAGGAGGAAGAATAAATGCACATCGCCGATGGCGTGCTTCCGGTCTGGGTTTCGGCCGGGGGCTGGACGGTCACGGTCCCGGGTCTGGCGATAAGCCTGAGGCGGCTTCCCCCGGAGGAAGTCCCCCGGCTGGCCCTGCTTACGGCCGCGATCTTCATGGCCTCCCTTATTCATCTTCCGTTCGGCCCCACCAGTGTGCATCTCATCCTGAACGGCCTGGCCGGGGTTCTCCTCGGCCCGCTTTCTTTCCTGGCCTTCTTCGTGGCCCTTACCCTTCAGGCTCTGCTCTTTCAGTTCGGAGGCCTCCTTTCTCTGGGAGTCAACACCCTGATCATGGGCGGACCGGCCTTTCTGGTGGGCTGGTTTTCCCGACGAAACCCGGGAGTCCTCCGCCCTTCCATAGCCGGGATTCTGGCGGCCACGGCGGTGCTCCTTTCCGGAATCCTCCTGGCCCTGTTTCTTTCCTTCTCCGGAGAGGCCTTTTTCGGGGTGGCCCGGCTCGCTCTGCTGGCCCACCTGCCGGTGGCCCTCCTGGAAGGTTTCGTGCCCGCCCTGATGGTCGCGGCCCTGAAACGGCTGAGACCGGGGATTCTGGCTCTGGCCCTCGGGGCAGCTCTCCTCTGGAGCCCCCAGGCCCTGGCCCACCGGCTTGAGCTCGACGTCTTCCCGGAAAAAGACGGACTGCGCGTGGAGGCCTTTTTTCCGGACGGGACCCCGGCCAGAAACGACCGGGTGTTCCTTTACTGCGGAGAGGAAAGGGTCGCCGCCGCGGTTACCGATGAGGAGGGCGTGGCCCATCTCCCCCGGCCGGATTGTCCCGAGGTCAGGGTCCTGGTGGTGGGCAAGCTGGGGCATCGGGCGGAACGCACCGTCAAACTGGAACCGACTCCCTCGCGGCCCTCAGCCGAAAGGGTCTCTTCCGGCACCGTCTCCCACCGGCAACCGCTGCCCCTCACCGGTCTTCTCTCCGGGCTGGGATTCATTTTCGGGCTCTCGGCCTTCATCCTCGCCTGGGATACCCGAAGGAGGTTGAAAAGCCTTGCATCTTCCGGAAATTGACCGTTACGGAAGGGGCGAAAGTCCCCTCCATCGTCTGGATCCCCGTCTGAAGCTCCTGGCCCTGGCCTTCTTTCTCCTGGCCACCAACCTCACCTGGGAGCTTTCGCCGGCCATCCTTTTTCTCCTGGTGGCCCTCCTCCTCGTCCTCCTTTCCCGGCTACCCGCCCGTTTCGTGCTCTGGCATCTCCGGGCCCCGGCGGCCCTGGGGCTGCTCCTGGCCCTTTTCGTGGCCCTCGGCACCCCCGGAAGCCCCCTTCCCGGTCCATTCACCCGGGAAGGCCTGGTGCTGGGAGCCACGGTCCTTTTCAAGGTTCTGGCCTCCTTTCTTTACTTCCTCTCCCTGGTGGCTACCGCTCCCCTCTTCCGGACCCTCCAGGCCGCCAGGGCCCTCGGGGTTCCGGAAAAACTCCTGGCCCTCCTCCTCTTCACCTACCGTTACCTCTTTGTCCTTCTCGATCGGGCCCGCAATCTCTCGCTTGCCATGCAGGCCCGGGGATTCAGGGAAAGGACGGATCGCCGCACCTACGAACTCAAAGCCCGCCTCTACGCCCTCCTTTTTCTCAGAGCCTATGAGGAGACCGAGAGGGTTCTCCTGGCCATGTACGCCCGGGGATTTTCAAATCCCGGGGTCCCCCCTCCCCACCCTCTCACCGGGGCTCAGGTCCTGAAAGGGCTGCCCCTCCTCTCTCTGGCCCTTCTGCTTCTGATCCTGAATCTTTTCTGGTAAAATCTGGAGGAATCCTTTGCCAAGGAGGCCTCCATGCCCCTCAGAGCCTACATCCTTATCAACACCCAGATCGGAAAGACGGCCGAGGTAGCGCATACCCTTCGGGAAATGCCGGAGGTCAAAAAGCTCGACATCATCATGGGGCCCTACGACATCATTGCGGAGGTGGAAACAGACAATCACGACACCCTTTCGGAGGTGGTCCTCAAGAAGCTACAGGCCATTCCTTCCATCCAGCACACCATGACCTGCCCGGTGGTGAAGCTCGAGGAAACCCACTAAAGGAAACGGGCCAGGACCCGGGCGTATCTTCGGGAGGCTCCCCGGAGTTTGAGGGCGGCCTGAAGGGCCTTCTGGCCCACCTTTTGGGCCTGGTCGGGGTCCCTGAGCCAGGTCCGGAGGACTGAGAGGGCCTCGGCCCCGGAGTTTACCTGCACGGCTCCCCCGGCCTCAAGCAGGCTTTCGGCCTCAGGCCGGAAATTTTCCATGTGCGGCCCGAAAAGGATGGGTTTCCCGAAGACCGCGGGTTCGACGGGGTTCTGTCCCCCGTGGGAAGCGAAGCTTCCTCCCACCAGAGCTGCGCTGGCCAGGGCGTAGAGTCCGAAGAGAGGGCCCACCTCGTCCACGATCACGATCCGGAAACCGGCCAGCCCCTCTGCGCCCCGGAAAAAGGCCACCGGCCAGCCCAGAGGCGCCAGGTGACGGTAGAAGTCCGGCGCCCGTTCCGGATGCCGGGGAACCACCACGAAACGAACCCCTGGTTCTCCGGAAAGACCGGCCACCAGTTCAGCCACCAGGTGTTCTTCGCCTGCCCGCAGGCTCCCGAAGACCAGAAGCCTCTGGCCGGGTTCAAGGCCGAGCCGGCGAGCCAGAGGGCCGGGATCGAGATTCCCGGCCCTCTCAAAGGCCAGGTCGTGTTTGGCGTTGCCCAGCACGGCCGTCCTTTCCCGGGGGACCCCCAGGGCCTCGAAGCGTGCCCGATCCCTCTCCGAGATGGCCCCCAGAAAGGCCACCCCGGTGAGAAAGGGCCGCCAGAGACCTTTCAGCCTCCGGTAGCGGGGATAGGAGCGGTCCGAAAGACGGCCATTCACGATCACCACCGGCACGTTTCGGGCCCGGGCCTCGGCCAGAAGGTTGGGCCAGAGTTCGGTTTCCACCAGGGCCAGAACCCGGGGACGAAGGGTCTCGAAAAAGGCCTTCAAAGCCTTCGGGCCGTCCCAGGGAGCCAGTCCGACCTTTATCCCGGAAAATCCCTCAAGGAGCTTTCGGGCCTCGGCCAGACCGGCGGCGGTCTGGAGGGAAAGGAAGATCTTCGTTTCGGGACGGATTTTCCGTAAGGCCTTAAGGATGGCCGCGGCCACCCGGGATTCTCCCACCGAGGCGGCGTGCATCCAGAGATCGACCGGAGTCAGTCCGGAGGGGACGAACCTTTCAGGATATCTTCCGGCCAGAAGTTTTTCGGCCAGTCCGCTGGCCCAGCGATAAAATCTATACACCACGGAGCCTCTGTCTCAGCACCTCGTAGAGGGCCACCGCCCCGGCCACGGCCGCGTTGAGGGAACCCGTTTGGCCCCGCATCGGGATCCGAAGGAGTTCGTCACATTCCCGGCGCACCCCCGCC
>JALWCD010000067.1 GCA_027036915.1 Thermodesulfatator sp.
TTCCGCACCTCCCCCTCTACCGAAACGAAACGATTGCCCCTGAGAAAGGCCCGGAAATTTTCCGGATTGAAAGGTCCCGGAGCCGGAGGAAAGTCCCGGCGCACCACCTCCCTCCTTTCTACCCGGTAGGCCAGCACCAGCTCCGGATACCGGGTGCGCTCAAGATCCCATTCCGCATAGAGGATGAGGTTGCCCCTTTCATCGGTGAGGATTCCCCGGTAGGCGTAATTGCCGAAGACCTCCGGGGCCGAGATCCGCTGGTGGGCGTTGCTCCGGGGATAGGGCAACCAGAGGCGGGCCTGCCCGGCCCCGGGCGGGGGCGTAAGTCTGATGCGCCAGACAAGACGCCCGGAGACCAGCTCCTCCCCCGGAGCCGCCCCGGCCGAAAGAATGAGCGCCAGCCAGCCCAGGAAAACCAGCCTTCCCGCTTTTCGCATGGACGGCCTCCTTACCTTGGGATCTTTTCCAGACGCACCCGGGTGAGGCTGAAATCCGGTATCCCTCCCAGGGCATCCACCCTCACCCGGGAAAGGAGATTCGGGCTTGCCCCGCGGGCCCTTGCGGGCTCCGGGATCACCCGGGCTCCCCGGACCACCTCCCGGCCCCCCAGGAAGACCTTCTCGCCTCCGGGCACCTCAAGCTCCGAGGCCCCGTGCTGCCAGTGTCCGTAATGGTGGGGAAGGACCACACAGCCCGGCCGCACGCGCTCGGAAAATTTCACCCGCACCGGCACGCCCCCGGGGTTGGCCTCCGAGACCACCCGCACCCGTTCCCCGTCGGAGAACCCGCACCTTGCGGCGTCGCGGGGGTTCATCAGGAGGGGGGGTTCGGGAAGCAGGGCCAGGGCCTTCCGGTAGCAGATGGTGCGCGACTGGGTGTGGAGGGCGAGCTTGTGCGTCACGAGAAGGAAAAGGAACCGGTCTTCGGACCGCGAATCCCCGGCCGGATAGCGAAGCGTGCCGTGAAACCTTTTCGGGGAGAGCCCATCGCCGGCGGTGGCCAGACGTTCGTTCCAGAAGAAAAGTTGCGGCACCCCGCGCCGGAAGTTCCCCCGGGCGTCGAAAAGTTCCTCCTCCGGCCGGAAGACCCCGCCCCGGGCCAGCACCGTGCAACAACGGGCCCACTCCCCGCGCTCAAGAATCTCTCGGTAGCGGGCCACCGGATAGTTCTCCTCCACATAGCGCCGTTCGTGCTCCGGAGCCTCGGGCACCCCGGCGTTTTCCGCAAGGTTCGCGATCCCCCGCAGATAGAAGTCCTCGGCCCGGTGCAGGGGATGGAGCCGGCCGTCCGCTCCGGGAATGGCCTTCTCGCCGAAGCCCGGAAGCCCGAGATATTCGGCCAGATCGATGAGAAAGGTCTCCAGGCAGAAGGGCCTTCCGTCCCGGGTGCGTCCGGTAAGCGCCTCCACCACCGGAGTGCGGACCCCGGTGAAGTGTTCCCCCGGGGCGTGCGGGGTGAGGAACCCGTAGTGGCCCTCAAGATAGGTGACGTCCGGCACGATGTAGTCCGCAAAAACGTTGGTCTCGTTCACGGTGACATCGATGGAGACATGGAGCGGCACCCGCTCCGGGTCTGCCAGAACCTCCTCGAATCGCTTCCCTCCGGGGACGCTATAGACCGGGTTGAAGAAGTAGGTGAAAAGCACCTTTACGGGATAGGGATATCCGGCGGCCAGCCCCTCCAGGGCCGAGACCGAAAGTCCGCCTTTGGTGAAGGGGAACCATGGCAGCCGGGCCGGATACCCCTTTCGTCTGTATTCCGAGGTCTCCTCGTAGGCGGCCTTCTCCCGTGAGATCTTTACGCCCCGGGGCTTGAGGGCTCCCGGAAAATTCCGGAGGTCGTAAAGGCCCTTTCGCCAGTCCGCAGCCCCGCCGCCGGCGGTGAGATACCCTCCCCGGCGGTTTACGTTTCCGATGAGGACGTTGAGGAGCGCGATGGCGTAGCTGGCGTAAGCCCCACCGGGGTAGTTCCCCCCGCCGTGGTAGGCATGGGCCGCGGCGTAAGGGGCCGCCGCGGCAAATTCCCGGGCCACCCTGACGATTCTCTCCCGCGGCACCCCGGCCCTCTCGGCGTAAAAATCAAGCGTGTGCTGGAAGACGGCTTCGCGAAAGAGGGCAAAGGCCGTCTTCACCCGCACGGAAGTCCCATCGGAAAGCCTGAGCCGCCCCTCCCAGATGAGCCTTGCCCGGGAGACTTCCGGGGCCGGAACCGGTCTTTCGGTCTCCGGCTCGATGACCACGGGAGCATCCGCCGGACCGGAGAGCGCAAGGTTCCCGACCCGCAGGATGCGGCCGTAAAGGGGGTGTCCCTCCTCAACCACCACCAGATGCGTGGCGTTGGTGAAGGTGTTTCGCCCTGCGGCCCGGGCGGCTTCCCCGGAGGGGAGTTCCAGGAAGGCCCGGTCGTAGAGACCCTCCTCGAGCATCACCCGGAGCATACCCATGGCGAGCGCCCCGTCTTCTCCGGGGCGCACGGGCAACCACTCGTGCGCGATGGAGAGCCCCTCGTGGCCCCGGGGATCCACGAGCACCACCCGGACCTCACCCCGGGCCGCCCGCCGGGCCAGGATAGCCCCCAGGGTGGAGGGCCCGGGCTGGCCGGCGGCAAAGATATTGGCCCCGAAGATAATGAGGTAGCGGGCGCGCTTCACGTCGCCCTTCATCTCTACGGCCCGGCCGTCGGTGAGGATAAAGTTCCCCATGCGGAACCCCAGACCGCAGATGTCGGTGTGTCCGATGTGGTTCACCGAGCCCACGGCCTGTTTTACGAAACGGTTGATGAAGTGCTTGCGCCCGGCCTGGGAGCGCCCGGTAAGCCATACGAACTGGTTGCGCCGGGGGCCAAGCTCCGGAGCCCCGGGGTCTAGGGGTTCGTCGGAGAGCACATCTTTGAGCCCCGGGTAGCGCCGCTCATCGCCTAAATGGGCGAAAAGTTTTCCGCCCTCGGCGATCTCCCGGATGAGCTGATCCCAAGAGATGGGTACGAATCGCCCCGAGCCCCGGGGCCCGTTTCGTTTAAGCGGGTACAATATGCGATAGGGGTTTTGCAGATAATCCGCATCACACTGGGGTTTGCCGCAGGTGCCCGCGGGCTGCGCGAGGCTCTCTAGCACCGGGGTTTCGTAGGGCAGAGGGTTTCCGGCGCGGTTGTAGGGATGGTACGGATTGCCCTCGAAGGAGACGGGCTTTCCGTCCTTCACCCTCACCCGGAGTCCGCAGCGGGCGTTACAGGCCAGGCACACGGTGTGGACCAGACGCTCCCGACCACCGGCAGGCAGAGCCCGGGAGCTCACTTTGCCGAACCCCTTGAGTCGCAGGGCTTCGGTGGGACAGACCCGCACGCGGGGCGGGGGCGACTTTCGGCGCACGCAGAGGTCGCATCCGGCAACTCTCCTCTCAAAGGCCACCCGCACCTCCGGAAACCGGCCCTTCTCCGAGACTACGATTTCCGCAAGGCGCACCTCCGGTGGGAGCCGGCGCGCGTTCTGACAGGCCAGCACACAGGCCTGACAGCCGATACATCTGGCAGGCTCGAACTCCAGCCCCGTCATCGCTCGAAGCCCCTCCGGCAGGCCTCCCACGCCTGCCCCCAGGCCCAGGATCACCATTTTAAGAAAATCCCGCCTCACGGGCATCCCCAGACCTCCGTGGGGACAATTTATTGAGACCACTAAACCAAGTCATAAATTTCGTCAAAAAGTTTTTCCGGATAAAGAAAACGATATTGATAGAGAAATGGAATGAATGTCCGGATCAGAGGAGGGATTCTAAGGCCTGGGCCAGTTTACGGATCTCCCACTGGGCCTTGGGG
>JALWCD010000068.1 GCA_027036915.1 Thermodesulfatator sp.
CAGTTAACCCTCTCCCTCTGGGCCGCGCAAAGACTCAAGAGGCGCTTCCCGCATCTTCGCATCGTCTTCGGCGGGGCGCTCTGTGCCGAGGACTTAGGGCGAACCCTCCTTGAGACCTTTTACTTCATTGATTTCGTGATCAACCGTGAGGGGGAGCGGCCTCTTTCCGCCCTCCTCAAAACCCTTTCCGAAGGAAAAAGCCCGGAAGGCATCCCCGGGGTCTTTTACCGTCATGGGGGAAAGGCGGCCGGCGGCGGGACGGAGGAGCTTTCCCCGGAAGAGATCCCCTCCCCTCTTTACGACGACTATTTTCAGGAGTTGAACCGTCTTCCCCCGGAAAAACGTTTCTTCCCGGTAATTCCCCTCGAGGCCTCGCGGGGCTGCTGGTGGGGGCGGTGCCGCTTCTGTAACCTCAACCTTCAGTGGCACGGTTACCGCCGAAGGCCCCTGGAGAAGGTGCTAAACGACATAAGGGTTCACGCCCGGTCCGGACTCCTCGATTTTGCCTTTATGGACAACTGCCTGGATCGGGCCGAGGCCCTAAAGCTCTTTGAAGAACTTTCCCGCGACAGCCGCGACTATCGCATCTTTGCCGAATTGAGGGCCATTTACTCCGCTGAGGAGTACCGCCGAATGCGTCAGGGCGGGCTCCATGGGGTGCAGATCGGGATCGAGGCCCTCTCCACCTCGCTTCTACGACGCCTGGGAAAAGGCACCACGGCCATGGCCAACGTGGCGGCCATGCGCCACTGCGAGGAGGCCGGGCTTGAGCTTTCCGCAAACCTCATCTGTCACTTTCCCGGAAGCACAGAGGAGGAGGTGACCGAGACCCTTTCGGCCCTGGACTACGTCTTTCCCTTCCGGCCGCTCACCACGGTCTCCTTCTGGCTGGGCTACGGCAGCCCGGTCTTTCACCGTCCGCGGGACTTCGGACTGAAACGCCTTTACCCCCACCCTTACTACCGTTATCTCTTCCCGGAGAAGATCCTGAGACGACTGGTGCCGCTGGTCTGGGCCTATAGCGGCGATCGCAGGAGAAGCCAAAAGCTCTGGCAGCCGGTGATAAGGAAGGTAAAAACCTGGCGGAAGACCTGGAAACGGCTTCGCGAAAAATACGGGCCGCTTCTTACCTTTCGCGAGGGCGGCGACTTTCTCCTCATCCGCCAGGTGACCCCCGAGGGACGCATCCTTCACCACCGCCTAAAAGGCCCTTCCCGTCTTATCTACCTCTTTCTCACCGAACCCCGGGATTTCAGAGCTCTGCGTGAGGCCTTTCCTTCGGTCTCCGGGGAGGCCCTGCAGGCCTTTCTCGAGGATCTTTATCGGAAGCGCCTGGTTTTCCGCGAGGGCGAACGTTTTATCGCTCTGGCGATAAGGCCCCGGGCTTAAGCTCTCCCCGCCTTACCACCTGACCGGTAAAGAAGGCCACCAGGGTTCCATCCTCCTTTTGCACCGAGACCTCGTAAAGCCCGGTCTTTTCCGTGAGATTGACCTCCCGGGCCTCGGCGATGAGCCTCTCTCCGGCCCGGGCCGCAGCCGGATAATAAATCTGGGCCGAGACCGCCAGAGCCAGCCTTCCATGGCTGTTTGAGGCCACAGCAAAGGCGAAATCCGCAAGCGAAAAGGTCACCCCGCCCTGGCAGATCCCGGCGGCGTTAAGCATGTCCTCCCGCACCACTATGGCCATGCGGGCATAACCCGGACGCACCTCCAGGATCTCAACCCCGAGCCACACGGCTACCTGATCGTGTTCCCTCATGTAACGGGCGATCTCCCAGGCATCCATGTCTTTCCCTCCTTTCTAGAGGTAGTGACTCAAAACGGAAAGATAGCGCTTTGCGGCCCCCCGGTGGCGTTCATAGACGGAAAAGGCCGCCTGCCTGTACCTTTCGGGGGCGGAAAGGATCCTCCCCCAGGCCGAGGCCACCTCTTCGGGGTGAGGGGGGACGCAGAATCCGCCCCCGGCCTCCTGAAGCTCCCGGGCCACCGAGGCCACGCTTTCTACCTCCGGCCCGAAGGTCACCGGAACCTTGAGAGCCGCGGGCTCAAGAAGATTGTGCCCCCCCACCGGAACCAGAGTGCCCCCCACGAAGGCCAGATCCGCAAGCCCGTAAAGGGCCCGCAGTTCCCCCAGGGTATCCACCACTATTACGCTTGCGGCCTCGGGCCGGGAACGGAGGGCCGCGGAAAACCCCATGGCCCTCGCCCGGGCAAGGACCTCGCGGGCCCGCTCCGGGCGGCGGGGACAGAGGACGAGAGTCCCCCGGCCGAGACGGGCAAAGGCCTGAAGCAGGATCTCCTCCTCCCCGGGATGGGTGGAACCGCAGACCAGGACCGGAGGCGAAAGGAAGGGCTCCAGGCTCCGGGCCAGACGCTCTATCTCCTCCTGGTCCGGCGGAGGAAAATCGTATTTGAGGTTTCCGAGATAGAGTATCTTACGGCCGGAAGCCAGGGCCGCGATTCTTCGGCGATCCTCCTCACTGGCCGCAAGGATGAGGGAGAAGGGTTCGTAGAACCAGCGTGCCAGGAACCGAAAGCGACGAAGACGCCTAAAGGATCTTTCCGAAAGGGCGGCGTTGGCAAAGATGAGGGGAATTCCCCGGGCCCGGAGCATTCTCAGCCAGTGCGGCCAGAGATCGCTTTCCACCAGAAGAAAAATCCGGGGGGAGAGGGCCGAAAGGTAGCGCTCGAGAACCCGCGGGCACTGAAGGGGCCCGGGATACACCGGGAAACGTTTCCCCCAGAGTTCCCGGGCCCTCTTAAGCCCGGAAACCGTGGCCACGGTGAGTACCGGCTGGTATTGCGGGAAGGTCGAGGCCAGCCCTTCCAGCAGAACACCTGCGGCCTGAAGCTCCCCCACCGAAAGGGTGTGGATCCAGACCCTGGGGCGTTCCGGGGAGAGTGCGAACCGGGGACGCCACCTTTCCCGAAGGGTCTCCCGACGCCTTGAGCGCAGCTGAGCCAGCAGATGAAAGGGACAGATCAAACGGCCAAGCCAGAGGTATTTTTTCATAACTGAAATGCTTATAATAATGAACGAAAAAGGCTCTGAAAACCTCGGGGAGGTGCCTTATGGCCGAGGCCAAAAGGGAAATTCCGCCGGAAGTGATCGAACGCGTGAAAAAATTGCGCGAGGAGATCGAGTACCACAATTACCGTTACTACGTGCTGGACTCGCCGGTGATCTCCGATGCGGAATACGACGCCCTCATGCGAGAACTAAAAGAACTTGAGGAAAAATATCCGGAGCTTATCACCCCGGACTCCCCCACCCAGCGGGTGGGCTACCCTCCGGCCAGGGAGTTTCGCACAGTACCTCACGCGGTGCCCATGCTCTCCCTGGACGACGCCTTCTCCGAAGACGAGGTCCTGGAATTCGATCGGCGGGTCAAGCGTTTTCTCAATCTCCCCGAGGACCAGGATATCGAATACACCGTGGAGCCCAAGATGGATGGGCTGGCCGTGGAGCTGGTCTATGAGGAGGGGCGATTTACCGTGGGCTCCACCCGGGGCGACGGCTACACCGGAGAGGACGTAACCAATAATCTCAAAACCATAAAGAGCATCCCGCTGAGGCTCTTTTCCGAAGACGGGCTACCCATTCCCCGGCTCCTTGAGGTCCGGGGCGAGGTCTTCATGCGCAGGGACGACTTCAAACGCTTAAACGAGGAGCGCCTGGCCAGGGGCGAGCCCCCCTTTGCCAATCCGCGAAACGCGGCCTCGGGCTCCCTCCGGCAGCTCGACCCCAACATCACCGCCAGACGTCCGCTGGATATCTTTTTTTACGGGGTGGGCCGGG
>JALWCD010000069.1 GCA_027036915.1 Thermodesulfatator sp.
GGGTGATCCTGGCCGGAAACTTCGGGAGTTATCTCGATCTGGAACAGGCCATCACCATCGGCTTGCTTCCGGATCTCCCCCGGGATAGATTCTTTTTTGTGGGGAACAGCAGCCTGCTCGGGGCCAGATTGATGGCCCTCTCCCGGGGAAGACGGGAGAAGGCGGTAGAGGTGGCCCGGATGATGACCCATTTCGAGCTTTCGGCCCATCCCGGCTACATGGACTACTACATGTCGGCGCTCTTTCTTCCGCACACCAACATCGAGCTTTTCCCCTCGGTAAAGGAGAAGGTGGAGGCCTGAGGTGCGGATCACCGCGCAACCGAGGGTCGAACTTTGGCTGTCTCCAGGCCTTAAGGCCGAAGGGGGGCCGAGTTCCGGGGGCGCGGCTTTTTCCCGGGAGGTTAACGATGCGATTCGCGGGGCCGGGAGGAAGGATTTGTCCCATGGTGCGGATTTACCGTCGGACGTAGAGCTGGACCTTGCGGCCCTGCTTGAGATCGCGCGTCTTCGGCGGATAGACCAGATGGTCCGGGCCCACGAGAGGGCCCATCTGGTGGCCGGCGGAGAACTGGTAAGGAGCGGGCCGCATTATGTATATCGTCGGGGCCCGGACGGAAAGCTTTACGCCGTGGGAGGCGACGTGGTCATCGACACTTCTCCGGTGCCCGGAGATCCGGAGGCCACCCTTCGGAAGGCGGAAAGGATCGTGCGGGCGGCTCTGGCCCCTCTCAACCCCTCGCCGCAGGACATCCGGGTGGCCATGAAGGCCCGCATGATGGCTATGCAGGCCCGTCAGGAGATGCTAAAAGAACAAATGGAGGCCCGAGGTGGCGAGAATAGCTCGTGAGGGAGTCCCCTGGTTTCTGGCTCTGGCGGGTCTTTCGGGGCTTTCGCTTCTTCTGCGCCGTCCGCGGCTGGCCGCGGTCTCCGGGGCCCTGTCCTCGGCGGCCCTCTGGTTTTTCCGGGATCCCCATCGTGAGCCCGTTCTGGACCGGGAGGTCTTGGTCTCCCCGGCCGACGGGGTAGTGGTTACGGTGAGGTATCTTACGGAATATGAAGATTTTCCGGGCCCGGTCTATCGGGTGGGCATCTTTATGCGGGTTTTTGACGTACACGTGAACCGGGCGCCGGTCTCCGGGCGGGTGCTCAAGGTGGCCGAAGCCTGGGGCGAAAAACTCCCCGCCCAGTGGGAGAAAGCCTTCCAGTGCAATGAGAAACGTTTCTACTGGCTTGAACGGGACGATGGGCTGCCGGTCCTTATGGTCCAGGTGGCGGGGTTGCTGGCCCGTCGGACGGTGAGCTACGTGCGCCCGGGGGACGAGATCCTGGCCGGGGATCGGGTGGGGCTCATCAAACTGGGCTCCCGGGTGGAGGTCTTTTTCCCGGCCGAGGGGGCCCGGATCCTGGTGCGGGAGGGACACCGGGTGCGAGCCGGAGAGACCCCCCTGGCCCTGGTCCCCTGGAGGAGAGCTTGAGGCGAATCGCCCTCCTGCCCCATATCTTTACCACCGGCAATCTTTTTGCCGGCTTTTTCGCCCTGGTTTCGGCTCTTTCGGGCAAGATTACGGTGGCCTCTTGGGCCATCTTCGTGGCCATACTCTGCGATATTCTGGACGGCCGCCTGGCCCGGCTTACGGCCTCGACCACCCGCTTCGGGATGGAGTACGACTCCCTCTGCGACATGGTCTCCTTTGGGGTGGCTCCGGGTCTTCTGGCCTACGAGTTCGCCCTCAAACCCTACGGAAGATATGGATGGCTTGCGGCCTTCGTGTATGTGGCCTGCACGGCCCTGCGTCTGGCCCGTTTCAACGTGGAGGAACCCGGAAATCGGGCCTACTTCAAAGGGCTCCCCAGTCCGGCCGCCGCGGGGCTGGTGGCGGCCACGGTCATCTTCCTGAATCAGATAGGTGCGGTCTTTCCGGTAAAACATCTGGCCCTGGTCCTTATGATCTACCTGGTTTCCTTCCTCATGATCTCTCCTCTGCCCTATCCCAGTTTCAAGGTCCTGCGTTTCCGGGAGAACCAGCTGACCTATCTTCTGCCGGCCCTCATCCTGGTCTTCGCGGTGATCGCTCTTGAACCCCGGATAACCCTTTTCATCGTTTTCGTTTCTTATGCCGCCTGGCCTCCGCTCAAGGTCTTCGTTCTCCGGCCGCTGCTGGCTTTTCTTCCCGGCAAATTCCGCAAGGCTCCCAAATGTGAAGGGGAGATTTGACATCCGGAAAAATGAGGATTAAAAAGAAAGCGCAAACCTGAAAAAGGGAGGCTAAGGAAATGAGTTGTAAGTGCCGGTTACTCAACATCGGTTTCGGGAACTCCGTGGTGGCCGAAAGGGTAATCGCCATTGTGAACCCCAATTCGGCCCCCATGAAAAGGCTCCGGGAGGAGGCCAAGGAGTCCAAACGTCTGATCGACGCCACCCAGGGCCGCCGGACCCGCTCCATCATCATTACGGACTCCAACCACGTGATCCTTTCGGCCATTCAGGCCGAGACCATCGCCCAGCGCCTGACCTCCGATCTCCTGAAGATGCACGAGGAGTGTGCCGAGGCCCAGACGGTTTCCGAGGAGGAGAAAGCGCCTTCCAGAAGACGCCGGAAATCCAGTTAAACCATGCCGAAAAAGGGGTTGCTTCTGGTGGTCTCCGCCCCCTCGGGGGCGGGGAAGACCACCCTCTGTCGTCTTCTGATAGAACGGCTTTCCTTTCGTTTTTCGGTCTCTCACACCACCCGTCGCCCGAGGCCCGGAGAGGTTCACGGGCGGGACTATTATTTCGTTTCCCGCCAGGAGTTTGAAGCCCTTGTGCGTGAGGGGGCCTTCCTCGAGTGGGCTGAGGTGCATGGCAATCTTTACGGGACCTCTATGGCCGAGGTGGAAAGGGCCCTTTCCGGAGAGGAGGATCTCCTGCTCGATATCGATGTTCAGGGGGCCTCGCAGGTGAAGCGTAAACTCGGAGGCCAGGCGGTCTTCGTCTTCATTATGCCGCCGAGTCTGGAAGAGCTGGAGAGGCGTCTGCGCTCCCGGGGCACGGAGGATGAGGAGACCCTGGCCCGCCGGCTCGCCCGGGCCCGGGAGGAGATAGCCTACGCCCCCTGGTTCGACTACGTGGTGGTCAACGACCAGGTGGAGCGGGCTTTTTCCGATCTTGCCGCCATCATCAGAGCCGAGAGATGTCGGCCGGCCAGGGCCCTTGCATGAGCCGGGTGGTCTGGGGGCTCAATCCCGTCCTTGAGCTTCTCAGGAGCCGGCCCGAGAAGGTGGAAGAGATCTGGCTGGCGGCGAGCGGACTTAAAGGTCGGCGTTTTCGGGTCCTGGAACTGGCCCGGTCTCTCGAAATCCCGGTTAAGGTCGTCCGCGAGTTCCATCCCCCGAAGGTCCCGCCCGAAGCCCGAACCCAGGGGGTGGTGGCTTATCTCCGGGAATTCGACTACGCTTCCTGGGAGAGCCTGGAGGAAAGACTGGCCCGGTCTCCGGCCCCTCTGGTGGTCCTTCTCGATGAACTGACCGATCCCCAGAACGTGGGTTCCCTGATCCGGAGCGCGGAGGTCTTCGGGGCCGACGGCCTCGTGCTCCCCAAACATCGTTCGGCCGGGATTACCCCCACGGTGGTGAAGGCTTCGGCCGGGGCGGTTTTCCATCTTCCGGTGGTGCGGGTTACCAACCTGAGACAGGCCATAAGGCGCCTCAAGGAGAAGGGCTTGCTGGTGTACGGCCTGGCGGCCGAGGCTTCCCGGACGCTCATGGAGGTGGATCTCTCGGGGCCGGTGGCTGTGGTGGTGGGG
>JALWCD010000070.1 GCA_027036915.1 Thermodesulfatator sp.
CGGCGGCCGCGGTCGGGGTGGGGGGGGGTGCGGGTCTGGCTCGGGCTCGCGGGCGGGTGACCTGGGGTATGGTGGGCCGGGGTAAGTTCAAATGGACTTCGGGGGCGGGAGAGATCGAGGTTCGGGAGATCCGGGCTCTGGGACTAAAACACCGTCTGGCCCTGGTAAAGGTGCGAAATTGTATTCTTCTTCTGGGGCTTTCGGAGAAAGGAATTCATCTTCTTAAGGAGTGGCCGGATGAGGTTTCTTAGTCTGGCCTGGGTGTTCTGTCTGGGGTGGCTTTCACCGGCCCTGGCCGTGACCCTGCCCACGGTGAGGCTTTCGCTTGAGCCCGCCAGGGGGCCGGAACAGGTGGCCCCGGTCCTGCAGATCCTCCTGCTTCTGACCGTGCTTTCCGTGGCTCCGGCCCTCCTTCTCATGCTGACCTCCTTTACCCGGCTGGTGGTGGTCTTCAGCCTCTTAAGACACGCCCTCGGCACCCAGCAGACCCCTCCCAATCAGGTGCTCATCTCTCTGGCCCTTTTCCTGACCTTCTTTATTATGGCTCCTGTCTTCAAGGAGGCCTATCAGAGGGGTATTCAGCCTTACCTGGATCACCAGATCAACGAAGAGGAGATGTTCCGGGAGGCCCTCAAGCCCTTTCGTCGTTTTATGCTCCGAAACACCCGGGAAAAAGACCTGGCCCTTTTCGTAAAGATTCGCGGCGAGAAGAGACCGGAGAGCCCGGAAGACGTTTCCACCCTTTCGCTCATTCCGGCCTTCATGATCAGCGAGCTTCGCACGGCCTTCGAGATCGGCTTTCTTCTTTATCTGCCCTTTCTGATTATCGACATGGTGGTCTCAAGTGTTCTTCTCTCTATGGGAATGCTCATGTTGCCCCCCATGATGGTCTCCTTACCCCTTAAGCTGTTGCTTTTCGTACTGGTGGATGGCTGGAACATTCTGGTGGGGTCCCTGGCCAGGAGTTTCTTGTAGAGCGGAGGTTTGCGCCCATGACCGAACAGACCGTGATCCATCTTGCCCGGCAGACGGTGGAACTCACTCTGATGCTCTCGGCCCCCATGTTGCTGGCCGGTCTGGTGATCGGTCTTTTGATCAGTATCTTTCAGGCCGTGACCCAGATCCAGGAGATGACCCTGACTTTCGTGCCCAAGATCGTGGCCGTGATGGTGGCCCTGCTTCTGACCTTTCCCTGGATGATGAAAAAACTCCTGGAGTTTACCCAGAATCTTATCTTGAATATTCCGGGATTCATTCGATGAAGGGCGACCTGCTGGTGAACCTGGTCCCCTGGGCCTATACGCTGGGGCTGGTTCTGGCTCGAACCTCCTTTTTTCTTTTCTTTATGCCTCTTTTCGGGAGCGTGGCCCCTCCTCTGGTGAGGGCGGCCCTGGCCCTGGTTCTCTCGCTGGCCCTGATCTTTGTCCTTCCCGGACCGGTGGCCTGGCCTTCAACCCTCCTCGAGGTCCTGTGGGCCCTGGCCTGCGAGGCCCTTCTGGGCCTGAGTCTGGCCTTTCTCCTTCGGGTAATCTTTGCCGGGATTCAGCTCGGAGGGGAACTGGTGGGCATGCAGATAGGTTTCGGAGTAGCCCAGGTCATCGACCCCGTAACCGGGGTTCAGGCCCCCATTCTGGCTCAGCTGGCCTATCTCGTGGCCTTTCTCCTTTTCCTGGTCTTTGATCTCCACCATCCTTTTTTTAGAGCCCTGGGCGAAGGCCTGCGCCACTTTCCTCCGGGAAGTCTTATCCCGGACCCCCGAGTTTTTCTTCTCCTGGCCCGCGAAGGGCTGATCCTTTTTGAAATCTCCCTTAAGATTCTGGCACCTCTTCTGGCCTTCATGCTTCTGGTCCAGATAGCCCTGGGGGTGGTATCCCGTTTCGTGCCCCAGATCAATATCATGATCGTGAGCTTTCCCCTGACCACGGGTCTGGGACTTTTTTTCCTCGGCCTGGCCCTAGTCCTGATGCCCAAGGTTCTTTCCGCGGCCTTCGGACGGGCCGTAGGGCTTTTTCCCCTGATTTTCAGGGCTTTCGGAGGTTAGGGTGCCCGAGGAACCCCTTCAGGAACGGACCGAGGAACCCACGCCACGAAGGCGGGAAGAGGCCCGCAAGCGCGGCCAGGTGGCCCGGAGCCGGGAGCTGGCCTCGGTGGCGGTCCTGGGAACCAGCGTACTGACCTTTGCCCTGGCCGGAAGTTTTATGTTTTTTCAGCTCCGCCAGGCCCTGGAATTTTTCCTGGAAGCTCCTTTCCGGGGACTGGCTCTTCCGGAGGCCCAGCTCTCGCTGCGATACGCTTTCAAGTACAGTGCCCTGGGGCTGGCCCCGGTTTTCATCCTTCTGGTCCTGGCGGCCTTTCTGGCTCACTTCCTTCAGACCGGAGGGGTGGCGGCCTGGGAGGTTCTGGTTCCCAAGGCCGAGCGCATCCACCCGGTGGAGGGGTTTAAAAGGCTTTTTTCCCTTCCGGCCCTGGTGGAGCTCGTCAAATCTCTGGCCAAGATCGTCATTATTTCGACGGTGGCCTATCTGGTAATCCGCCGGCATCAGGAACACATTCTGACCCTGATGGGCGAAGATCTCCGGGGGTTTGCGACCAGCCTTTATCTCCTTTCCCGGGATCTGGTCCTGAAATTGCTTATGGCACTTACAGCCCTGGCCGTTCTGGATCTCTTTTTTCAGCGCTGGGATGTGGAGAGGAAACTTCGCATGACCCGGGAAGAGCTCAAAGAGGAACTCAAACAGACCGAGGGCGATCCCCTGGTGCGCTCCCGTATCCGTCAGCTACAGCGGGAGATGGCCCGGCGACGCATGATGGCCGAGGTTCCAAAGGCCGATGTGGTCATTACCAACCCGGAACATGTGGCCGTGGCCCTGAGATACGAGATGGGGACCATGCCGGCCCCGGAGCTGGTGGCCAAGGGTCAGGGGTATCTGGCCCAGCGGATCAAAGAGATCGCACGGGAGGCCGGGGTCCCCATTGTGGAGGATCCCCCGCTCGCCCGGCTTATCTACCGTCGAGTGGAGGTGGGGGAGTACATTCCGGAGGATCTTTATCGGGCCGTGGCCGAGATCCTGGCCTATGTGTATCGCCTGAAAGGTAAGAGGGTTTCCTGATGCCGGAGGGAGTCCTGCCGCTCAGGAGATATTTCGACCCCAGCAATGCCGCGGTGGCCGCGGGAGTGGTGGGGTTGCTCACCATCATGGTCTTCCCGGTCCCCCGGGGGCTCATGGACATCTTTCTGGCCCTGAGTTTTACCGTCTCCCTCACCATCCTTCTTATGTCCATGTACATCATGAAGCCTCTGGATTTTACGGCCTTTCCGGCTCTTCTCCTGGTGACCACCCTCTACCGGCTTTCTCTCAACATCGCCACCACCCGACTCATTCTGTTGCACGGTCACGAGGGGCCTCACGCGGCTGGCAAGGTCATTATGAGTTTCGGGCAGTTCGTGGTGGGCGGGAACTATGTCGTGGGAGCCATCGTCTTCGCCATCCTGGTCATTATCAACTTTGTAGTCATCACCAAGGGGGCCGGGCGAATCGCGGAGGTGGCCGCCCGTTTTACCCTGGACGCCATGCCCGGCAAGCAGATGGCCATCGATGCCGATCTCAACGCCGGTCTCATCGATGAAGCCGAAGCCCGGCGCAGGCGGGAGGAGATCCGAAAGGAGGCCGAGTTTTACGGGGCCATGGACGGAGCCAGCAAGTTCGTGCGGGGAGAAGCGGTGGCCGGACTCATCATTACCAGCATCAACATCATCGCCGGGCTGGTGATAGG
>JALWCD010000071.1 GCA_027036915.1 Thermodesulfatator sp.
AAATTTTCTAGAAACTGTCGACTGTGTCTGGGGTGGAAGGAAGGAAAGAGACGATGGGGGCCTCCCTCGAGGAGAGGGGTATGGGTTGCCGTTAGGTTGCAGTTTCTGGCGTTTTACGGTGCTAAAGGAAGTGCTTCCCGGGGTGGGGGTGGTTTGTGGATGAGGGGAAGGGATTTTTTAGGAGGGAAAAGGTCCTTTCCATCCTCATGGTGCTGGATCACAGTTATGCCCTTGAGCGTTTGCGTCTTCGCCACCCCCACCGGTTTCTATTTCGGAGGCCGGGGTGGCTTGAAAATTAAAGAGGAGGGGCGGAGATGAGAGTTTTGTTGCTATTTCTATTGTGCATTTTATTGTTAAGCGTGTCAAGTTATGCTCAAGATTCGTGCAATGCTACAGATGGTATAGCTGTAATTCATGCTTACAAGTCTGACAATTATACTTTCAAAATGGGTATTTACTATAAGATTCAAGGGAGCAAAGGTTATTTCAAAAATCCGGAATTTTGTTGCATGTCTGTAAATGGGTGCGAAGACTTTATTTCTCAAGATACTCTCTTTAATTGGGTGTCGGATTATTTAGCTACAAATCCTGTCAATCCCACTTTAGAAGATTTTATCTCGTGGGTAGAGGATAATCATCAAGAAGCTTGTGCAGAAATAGGTCTTACTAAATTTTCAGGAAACTATACAAGTGGAGTGGACGTCTTCAATGCGACTGCACTTAGAGAAAATTGTGAACAAAAGCTCTTAAATGAATTAGCAGTAGCTTATTCTGGCGTCAATTTCGAATCGATAAACGCTTCAGAGCAAGTCTATTTTCCTTTCAATTCTACAATAACTGAACCGGGAAATTATACGCTTTATTCATTACAGGAAACTTACCGTGGCTGCACGAGTATAAGCGACGACTTATTACTGGAAATAAATGTATTCATGAATTGTACATACTATGCATATGTATTGCCGGAAGCCTCTCCTTTAGCTTCTCATACCCTTACGGTAGTTAAGCACGGGACGGGCTTTGCGGAGATTTCGGGGAACTTGACCTGTGCGGTTAATCGTGTACGGTGTACCGGGACCTTTGAGGCCGGGGAGGAGATTACCCTTACGGTGAATCCCCGGCAGTCGGGTTTTGCGGGCTGGGAAGGGGATTGCGACGCCTTGTGTGATGACGGGAATTTCACTTGTAGTTTTACGCTCAATTCTGATGTTACCTGTCAGGTAAGGGTCATCGCGGCGCATGAGGGGGATCTGGATGGAGACGGTCAGGAGGATTGCGGGGTTGAGGCCGAGGGTGGAACGGTGGAGAACGCCACGGCCGAGAATGTGCCGCCTGAGATAGAAGATGAGGTGGCCTCGGAGCTTCCGGGGATGAGGATTTCGGATGATTATCAGCGGATGCTTAGGGTACGGGTTTCGGTTAACGGGACGGAGCCGGTGGTTTTGAGGTGGCGGTTTGATCCGGCACTTCCGGAGGGGGTGGTGCCATACAAGTATGTGAACGGCACTTTCTATGATCTTAGCGACAATCTCACCGAGGGGCGCACGCTTCTTGAGCTTACGGTTGAGGATAACGGACCGTATGATACGAACAACGAAACGGGGGTGATCGAGGACCCGATCGTGTTTCTTGAGCCGGTGGCTGCGGCAGGTGGTGCGGCGGCTGTCGGAAGCGGAGGTGGCGGAGGCGGTGGATGTTTCATCGCCACCGCGGCCTACGGTTCGTATCTCGACCCGCATGTGAAGGTGCTGCGGGAGTTCCGCGACCGGTATCTTCTTACCAATCCGCTCGGTCGCTGGTTCGTGGCCATGTACTACAAGTACTCGCCGCCTGTGGCGGAGGTGATCGCCCGGCATGAGTCTTTAAGGTTTGCGACGCGCCTTACCTTAACGCCGCTTGTCTTTGCGGTGGGGTATCCGAAGGCGGCCGGAGCAATTCTCCTTCTTGCGATCCTTCTTGCTTTCGGCCTTGCGATAAGAAAGCGGTAAGAAGTCAGGCTTTCCGGGCGGCTCCTCAGCCGGGGCCGCCCGGAGGGATTATTTCACCTTCTCCCATGCAAACTCCACGATGTTGCGGTCGGTGCGGCTGAACTCCACCCCGATGAGATAAACCTCCCGAAAACGGTCGAGGTATTTTTCGTGATAGCTGCGGGCCTTTAAGGTCTCCAGGGCCCGGCCTTCGGGTTCAAGCTCCACCACCTTGAACTCGAAAAGATAGCAGCGGTCCTCGAAGGTGACGGCCATATCCAGGCGTCCGTGGCTGGTGGGTTCTTCTACTTTCACCTCAAGGCCCAGGGCGGAAAAGTAGGCGTAGAAGATGGAGGCGTAGTAGCCCTCGTAGTTCTGGATTTCGCTCCTGCGATACCAGTCGTGCGGGATGGAGGCGAAGAAGGAGTGAAAGGCCCGGTTTAGTCCTTCAAGGTCGTTTTTTTCGAGGGAAAGAAAAACCCGGTCGAGGAGGCGTTCTTTTTCCGCCGGCACCCGGGTGTACCAGTTCAGGAGGTGATCGTTAAAGCTCATCTTTACTTCGAGATTGGGGTAGGAGAGGCGGTAGAGGGTGCGAGGGCCGCGGCGGCGAACTTCTTTTATGGTGAGGTATCCGGTCTGGAAGAGGAGGGGTTCGGGTTCGATGTAGTCCACATCGAAGGAAGCGATAAGGGATTCGCCGACCTCAAGGTTTTCGAGTTCAGGGAGGAAGAAGCGGTTTTCGTAAAGAAGTTTGATGAGGAAGGAGGGGGTACCGGTTTCGAACCAGTAGGGGCGGAAGAGACCGGATTTGAGGCAAAGGAGGATGTCGAAAGGGTTATAGACCGGGGGGCCGAGGAAGTTATAGCCGTTATACCAGCGGCGGATTTCCTCAATGTCGAAGTCATTTAAGCGGTCGGCGAAGACGGAAGTGAGTTCCTCCTCGGTGTATCCGCAGAGGGTGGCGTATTCGGGATGAAGGGTGAGGTCCTCAAGGTTGTTCAGACCGGAGAAGAGGGAGACCTTGGAGAATTTGGAGACCCCGGTGATGAAGACCAGTTTAAGGAAGGGGTCGGCGTCTTTGAGGACGGAGTAGAGGTTTTTCAGGTTTTCGCGGATTTCGAGGGCCAGTTCCCGGTTTTCGATGTTGTCGAGGATGGGTTTATCGTATTCGTCGATTAGAATTACCACCGGGCGGCTGTATTTCTGGTGGAGTTTAACGATGAGTTCCTCGAAGCGCTTGTTGTAGAGCTTTTCCGAGAGGGAGAGTTTTTCTTGTTCTGCGTTACGGCGGAGGATGTAGTCTATGGTTTCAAGGAGTTCTTCTGTGGATCTTATCACCCCGGCGCCGAAGGAGATGTGGATAACCGGATACCGCACGGACCAGTTCCAGTGGTTCTCAAGGTAGAGTCCTTCGAAGAGCTCTCGGCGGGCGAGGAAGGCCTGGCGCAGGGTGTCGAGGAAGAGGGATTTTCCGAAGCGTCTGGGGCGGGCGAGGAAGTAGAATTTCCCCTCATCGACGAGTTTTTTCACGAAGGGGGTTTTATCCACGTAGTAGTAGTTTTCGGAGCGGATGACCTCGAAGCTCTGAATGCCAATGGGAAGTTTTTTCTTCATTTTTAATTATCTAGTTATTTTATCCAAAAATCAGGCCTGATAAAACCTTCATTTTCTTTTCAGACTTCCATAGGTGTCCGATAGTTTAAGGTAACATAAAAAGGTTTGCAAAAAGGGGAACACTCCATTTCCCATGGTTTTACCAGGAGGGGGGTGACATTTTGGCTTTGCAATTAGGGGTGACAAAATCGCCTTGCAGTAACACCTGCAAATACAGATCCTTGACAGTTTTGGGGTTTAAAGTTATCCTTGAATTGCATCTGGGCCGGTAACTCAGCTGGCAGAGTACTGGCCTTTTAAGCCAGGAGTCGCAGGTTCGAATCCTGCCCGGCCCATGTAGAAAATCAAAGACTTTTATTAACCTCACCTTATTTCATGATAACACTTCCGTTAATAGCTTCCCCTCACTTTAACCACAAAAAGTCTTCCGCATCTACCGCAAACTCAGTCTCCAGAGACCGATCAAGAGACGAGCCGGAAAAAAGCGTCGTAAACCCCGGAAAACTTTTGAGTCCCGGGTAGATTTCAGTCTTCCAGGAGCAAAAATCCGGGAAGAAGTCATTCCACCGGGATAGCCCTATGACAACGGCCACCTGGAAAGTTTTCAGGGTACCTTGCGGGAAGAAGTGCTTGATCGGGAAGAATTTGACACCCTGGAGGAAGCTAAGAGTCGTATATGGAATCGGACACCTTACCTTAAAATTAAGTCTATCACCATCTGATAATCCACTTGGGTTACGGCAAAATACCCGCCGTCCCGAAGAAGATTACCATCTTCTAATTAGGAACGATTCGATCAGCCCCCGTAAAAGAAGAGAGGTTCCACCAGTTTGAGGCCTCCGGCGGAGATGGTCTCAAGGGCCCGCTCTAAATCGGCGTCCGGGACCTTGAAGATGAGGACGGCCTTCTCTCCGCCTCCCACGAAGGCGTAAGTGTAATCCACATTGATGTCGGCCTCGGAAAGGAGTTTCACCACCTGATAGAAGCCCCCGGGCCTGTCCTCCACCTCCACGGCAAAGACCTCCTGTTCCTTCACCGTGAAGCCCGCAGCCGAAAGCACGCTTCGGGCCTTCTCCGGGTTGTCCACCACCAGGCGCAGGATCCCGAACTCCGCGCTTTCGGCCAGCGCGAGCGCCCGGATGTTCACTCCGGCCTGATAGAGGGTCTCCGTAAGGTCTTTGAGCCGTCCCTTGCGATTTTCCAGGAATACCGAAAGCTGTTTGATGGCGTACTTGCTCCGCATGGGATTACCTCCCGAGTTTTTCCTCCAGTTCCCGTCTGTCGATCACCCTTTTCGCCTTCCCCATGGAGCGCTCAAGCGTCTTGGGTTCGACCAGTTTGACCCGCGCCCGGAGAAAGAGATGGTTGGCCAGTTCCTCTTCCAGTTTGTGTTTCAGGTTCTCAAGAGTGCCCAGATCCCCGGTAAAGATCCTTTCGTCTACCTCCACCCAGACCTCAAGCACATCGAGCACCCCGCGCTTGTCCACCACGATGACGTAGTTGGGGGTAAGACCCTCCACCTTGGTGAGCACGTGTTCCACCTGTGAGGGGAAGACGTTCACTCCGGAAACGATGAGCATGTCGTCGCTTCGGCCCACCACGCGGCCCATGCGGAGGATGGTGCGCCCGCAACGGCATGGTTCCCGGTAAAGGCGGGAGATGTCCCGGGTGCGGTAGCGGATGAGCGGCAGGGCCTGCTTGGTGAGGGTGGTGAAGACCAGCTCCCCCTCCTCTCCCTCGGGGAGCACCTCCCCGGTTTCGGGATCGATGATCTCGGGGAGAAAATGGTCCTCGAAAATGTGAAGTTCTCCGTATTCGCAGGAGGCCGCCACTCCCGGACCGATGATCTCCGAAAGGCCGTAGGCCTCGAAGTACTTGATGCCCCAGGCCTCGGCCACGGCCTGACGAAGCCCTTCCGAGGCCGGTTCGGCCCCGAAAAAGCCGGCCCGAAGTTTAAAATCCCTGTGAGGGTCGAGCCCCTCCTCCCGGGCCACCTCGGCCAGGTGAAGGGCATAGGAAGGGGTGCAGCAGAGCACCGTGGCCCCGAAATCACGCATGAGCATGAGCTGGCGTTTGGTGAAGCCCACGCTCGAGGGCACCACCGCCGCCCCCAGGGCCTCGGCCCCGTAATGGAAGCCCAGACCACCGGTAAAAAGTCCATAACCGTAAGCATTGTGGACCACATCTCCGGGCCCCACCCCGGCCATGAGCAGGGTGCGCATCATGACCTCGGTCCACACCCGCATGTCGTGCTCCGTGTAGGCCACCACGGTGGGTTTCCCGGTGGTGCCGGAGGAGGAATGGATGCGCACCACCTGATCCATAGGCACGGCCAGTAAGCCGAAGGGATAGTGATCCCGGAGATCCTGTTTTACGGTGAAAGGAAGCTTCTGGAGGTCTTCAAGACTACGGACATCCTGAGGTTTCATACCGATTTCATCAAATTTGGTTTTATAAAAGGGTACCAAATGGTAAACCCTTCTTAAGGTTTCCCGTAAACGCTTCAATTGGAGGGCTTCAAGTTCCTCTCGAGAAATATAGTCCGCCGCGTTCGGTTTCATGGTCATCCTCCCTAACCTTTATCCCTCCCTTACCAAAAAATTGATCTCCAGGCAAGCAATCTCTACCCCTCTACCGGTAAAGTCACACTGATAACGGCCCTTATTTCGCCCTTCTTAAAACCTTCTTTTTCGAAACCCAGGGGATCTTTAGCTCCTCTGGGCTCACCATGACATTTAGCACAAAAAGCCTTATTTTTGATGGGTTTGAAATAGCGGAAAACACGCTGTTTGCCGAAGTAATCCCAGCGTGAAAAATCCGAAAGCCCACGGCGTTCAATGCTCAGGATGGCCTGAATTTCGGTCTCATCCGGACGGTTGACAGGATGGCGATATTTTAAAGCGGCCTGTTTAATTACGATACCCGTTTTGGCTTGGAATATGAAAGCTGTTTGCCGGGCCCAAACCGCTGGTAGGAAGTACTTGAAGCCGACTCCTTCCAAATTGATTCGTTCTTGATTAATGGCTACGGCAAGCTTAGCCGCGTAAATAAAATCTTCCCAAATCTCCTTTTGTTTGGGGGTAAGGCTGTGCATTCTAGAGGCCATGGCCTCTCTCAAGGATTTCTCAAAGTAGTCCGGAGTAAAATTTTTAGGACCAGGTTTCGGGCTGTTGATCTCAGCTAAATTTCGAAACACTATCTTACGGCCTTTAATAATAGCCAAAGCCAAAGTTTCAGCCATATAGGGAACTTCCTTTACGGAGAGTTTTTTTACGAAACAGTACTCCGGAAAACCACCTCTGGTCTTCTGGACCAAGATTTCCGTCCCCCAAGAGGAATTCCAGTTTAAGAACAAAAAGATTCCTAACAAAATCAAACTTTTAGACATATATTACCCCCTAACGATTCAAATATATCAATATATCCAAATGGCCTAGAGTTTATATTTTACCTCGGTTCCCTCCGGGAGAAAGATCTAGAAGTCTGCTTTACAAGTTAAAATCGAGGTTTTAGTTTATGGAGCATGCAGAGCTACTATCGTCTGGCCAAAAGTCTATTCGAGGCCGCCATGCTCAAGCGCCTGAAGCGCACCGGTTACGCCTATCTCGGCACCGGGGAGGAATCGGTGGCCGCTCACAGTTTCGGCGTGATTTATGCCGCCTGGATGCTGGCCTCCATGGTTCCAGAGGCCGACACCGAGAAGGTCATCAAGATGGCTATCCTGCACGACCTCGCCGAGGCCCGCATCGGAGACCTCAATTCGGTGAACAAACTCTACGATACCGCCGATGAGGAAAGAGCCTTCTCCGACGCGCTCTCGGGCCTGCCTTTCGAAAACGAGGCCCTAGGGCTCGTGCGGGAATACCTGGCCCAGGAAAGCCTTGAGGCCCGGCTGGCCCACGATGCCGACCAGATTGACCTCATCGTGATGCTCAAGGAACAGAAGGACCTGGGCAACCCCTACGCCCCGAGGTGGCTGGCCTATGCCCGGAAGAGACTCAAGACCGAGGCCGGACGCCGGCTGGCCGAGGCCGTGCTTGAGACCGACTGGGCCTCCTGGTGGCTTGACGAATTCGTGGCCCGAGATGACAAGGCCTGAACTTTCGCTCTGCAGCCGCTGCGGGCGCTGTCTTTCCGTATGTCCCACCTACCGGGAAACCGCCCTGGAGACCCACTCCCCCAGGGGACGCCTCTTCCTCCTCTCCCGCGGCCTTAAGGATCACCCGGCGATAAAAAGCTGCCTGCGCTGCGGAAGCTGCGAGACGGTCTGTCCCAACCGGATCCCGCTCGCCGAAAATCTGTGCCTGGAGCCCCCGGGATTCCCCCAGATTCCACCCCTGATCTGGGAAAAGATCCTCACCGGATTTCTCTCCCCAGAAAAAAGAGACCCCCCCTCCGCCGGGGAACCGTTGATCTTGCTCTCCTGCGGGGCGACGAAGCTTTACCCCCGGGCGGTAAAAAAACTGAGGATCTACCTCAAAAACCTGGGATTTAACCCGGCGGAAACCCCGCCCCTCTGCTGCGGGCTGCCCCTGCTTTCCCTGGAACAAAAGCGGGCTTTTTTGAGGGTGGCCGAAAAAAACCTCCTTTACCTTGCGAAAACGAAAGGCCCCCTTGTCACCCTCTGCGCTTCCTGTCTCTGGACCCTCCGGCGACTCTATCCCCTGTTTTTTCGGGATACCGAACTTGAAGATCTTTCTAAAGATTTATCTTTAAGAGTTTATGAAATCGGGCAATTTTTAAGTTTTATAAAAGAAAGAGTTTTTCTCCCCGCAGAAGTGGGCTTTCATGTGCCCTGTCATCTGCGCGGGGAAGCCCTGGGGGTGAGCGGGGCAAGGCTTGAGGCCTGTTGCGGTTCCGCCCAACCGAAAAGCCTCTGGCAAAAAGAGATGCCTTTTTTCCTCCGGGAGAAACTACTTAAGGGCCGGGCTCTCCGGGCCCTTGCCACGGCCTGTACCGGTTGCTATCTTAAATTAAAACGGACCCTCAAAGCCCCTCCGGAAGTAAAGCACTGGGTGGAGTTTTTGGGTGTTTGAGCCTTCTTATCTGAGACTCATTGACTCCGGGGAGATCGACCGCCGGATAGAGGCCCTTTATGCCCGGATGAGTCCCTGTATGCTCTGTCCCAACGAGTGCGGGGTGGATCGTCTCTCGGGCGAAAAAGGGCTTTGCCGGGTGGGCAATCGCCCCATGGTTTCGAGCTACGGTCCGCATTTCGGGGAGGAAGACCCCCTGGTGGGCTTCGGCGGATCCGGGACCATCTTCTTTACCTACTGCAATATGGCCTGTGTTTATTGTCAGAACTGGGAAATCAGTCACCTGGGAGAAGGAGAAGAAATCTCGGTGGAGGACCTGGCTCGCATCATGCTCCTCCTCCAGGCCCGGGGATGCCACAACATAAACCTGGTTACTCCCACCCACCAGGTGCCCTTCATCGTGGAAGCCCTGAAACTGGCCGCCCGGGACGGTCTCCGCCTTCCGCTGGTTTACAACTGCGGAGGGTATGAAGCGGTGGAAACCCTGCGCCTGCTGGAAGGCCTGGTGGACATCTACATGCCCGATTTCAAGTACGCCGACGAAAAGATAGCCTTCAAACTCTCCAAGGTCACGGATTATCCCCGGGTGGCCCGGAAGGCCCTGAAGGAGATGCACCGCCAGGTGGGAGACCTGGTGATAGAAGATGGTCTGGCGGTGAGGGGGCTTCTGGTGCGGCATCTGGTCCTTCCGGGGGGCCTTTCCGGCACGCGAGAGGTCCTGGAATTCCTTGCCCGGGAAATCTCTACTGAAACCTATGTCAACCTTATGGACCAGTATCGTCCCTGCGGAGACGCCTGGAAATATCCCCCGCTTGATAGAGGGCTTACCCGCGAGGAATACCAGGAGGCCCTGGCTGCGGCCGAAGAGGTGGGGCTGAGGAGGCTCGACCGGAAAAGGGCCCGGTTCGTTTTTGAAATATGAGGATTTTTGCCGTTGGAGATATCCACGGTTGCGCCGAAGCCCTGGAAAGATTGCTCGAAAAACTTCCCTTCGATCCGGAAGAGGATCTTCTGATCTTCCTGGGAGACTACATCGACCGGGGGCCGGAACCCCGAAGGGTGATCGAAATGGTGAAGGCCTTAAGGGATCGCCATCCGGAAAGGGTGGTCGCCCTTTCCGGAAACCACGAATGGATGTTTAAGCGTTATCTCAAAGGGATAGAGACCGAAGTCTTTCTCTTTAACGGGGGTGAGGCCACCCTCAGGGATTATTATCGAAACGGTCGCCTGGACATTCCGGAGGATCACCTCTCCTTTCTCGAGAGTCTCCCCCTCTATTACGAAACCGCGGATTATTTTTTTGTGCATGCCGGAGTGCGCCCGGAAAGACCCCTTCGAGCCCAGGAGGAGGAAGACCTTCTCTGGATAAGGGAAGGTTTTTATTACTACCCCGGTCGTTTTCCCAAAAAGATCGTTTTCGGACACACCCCTTTTCCGGAGCCCCTTATTCTTTCCGACCGGCTCGGTATCGATACCGGCTGTGTTTATGGCGGAAGGCTCACCGCCATTGAGCTTCCGGAAGAAAAAATTTACCAGGTGGAATGCCTCAGGAGGTGGCCATGAGTGTGGTCTTTGACGACTACGACGACGAATATTATGAAAGACGACCTTCCTGGCGAGAAATAGATCGTCGGCGGGATCGCAGCCCCCACACCCGTTTGAGGGAAAAACACGAAAGGCAGGGCCTGGAAAAGACCCTGGCCCGTTCTAGCTGGCTTAAGGAAAAGTATCTTCGGGAGGTAGAGAAACTTTTTTCCGGAAAAAAGGGGACTCCAGAACACGAAAAGGCCCTCAAAAAGCTCCAGAACGCTTATGGCACCAGACGTTTTACCAAAGTAGCCCGGGATTACGTGCGGGAGTATGGTTTGCCCGAAGACTGGAGCACCCTGCTCCTGTTGCTGGAGGTGAGTGACGAAAATCTGATCTGCGAGACCCTGGAGAGCCTCCGCCGCCTGGCTCCGGAACGCAGCCCCATCGAAAGACAGGGCTTTCTGGCCAAAGTTCGCAGTCTTTTGCTGGTGACGGAAAGCGCGCGGGTGCGGGCCTGTGCGGAAAAGATCCTGGCGGAGGCCGGCCCGTGAAGCGCATCCTGGAAGAATTCCTGACTCATCTGGAGCTGGAGAAAAATCTGGCTCCCAACACCCTGGCGGCTTACGCCCGGGACCTTCGGGATTTTCAGAGTTTTCTCGAAAAACGAGGGATAAAAAATTTCGAAGAGGTCGAAGCGGAGGAGGTTCTGCTTTTTATGGAAGACCTGCGACGCCGCGGACTTTCGGCTCGAAGTCTAGCCCGGAAGCTTTCAGCTTTGAAGACCTTTTATCGCTATCTGGAACTGGAAAGAGGCCTTAAACGAAACCCCCTTCTTCTCGTGGAAGGTCCAAAGCTTCCCCGCACGCTGCCCAAGGTGCTCACGGTGGAGGAAGTGGAAAGGCTCATTTCGGCTCCCGACCTCTCCACCCCGCAGGGTCTGAGGGACCGGGCCATGCTCGAGACCCTTTACGCCACCGGGATGAGAGTTTCGGAGCTCGTAAGGCTCACCTTTGCCCAGCTCAATCTTTCGGCCGGTTTTGTGCGGGTCTACGGTAAGGGTTCCAAGGAGAGGCTGGTTCCTCTGGGGGATCTGGCCCGGGAATACCTGGAAAGATACTTAAAGGAAGCCCGTCCCCTTCTGGCCCGGGGGCAGGATTCTCCTTTCGTATTTTTGAACCGCAAGGGGCGTCCCCTCACCCGACAGCGCTTCTGGCAGATCATCAAGGAGTACGCCCGGATGGTCGGCATCACCAAAGAGATCTCTCCCCACGTGCTCCGCCATTCCTTTGCCACTCACCTCCTTGAGGGCGGGGCCGATCTGCGGGCGGTCCAGATGATGCTGGGGCATGCCAGCCTTTCCACCACCCAGATTTACACCCATCTTGATCTCCGCAAACTGAGAGATCTCCATGAAAAACACCACCCCCGCGGTTAAGCCCTTTCCCTATTCGAAGCTCCTCAGGTCCGTAAAGGCCCCGGAGGTCCTTCTGGCGGCCTCGGAGGTGGGGGCGGAGCTGGGCCGAAACCTTTATCTCGTGGGGGGGCCGGTTCGGGATTTCTTTCTGGGCCGGCCCGTAGAGGATCTGGATCTGGTGGTGGAGGGGCCGGCGGAACCGGTGGCCCGGACCCTGGCCGAAAAGCTCGGGGGCCGAATCCAGGCCCGCTCCCCTTTCGAGACCTTCAAAATCCGGTATGCCGGGGGAGAGGTGGATCTCGCCATGGCCCGCAAAGAGGTCTACCCCGAAC
>JALWCD010000072.1 GCA_027036915.1 Thermodesulfatator sp.
GGCGGAGGAGGAACCGTCACCGAGTTCGTGTCCCCCCTCAAAGGTCAGTATGAGGTTAGCGGGGAGACGGCCAAGGAATCCACGGATATTTACAAACAGCTCGAAGCGTCACTCAAGGCTCTGCTTTCTAAAGAAGGAACCTTCACTTTCAATCGTCTTACGGGCAATCTCTTCGTGCGGGATCATCCCTCGCATGTAAGGAGAATAGCGGAATTCGTGGAGCGGCTGAAGAAACGCTATGGCCGGCAGGTCCTCATCGAGGCCAAGATCGTGGAGGTGGACCTTTCCCGGGGACACGATCTGGGCATTGACTGGGTAACTCTGAGGGATGCCCGACTACCTACCGTCTCAAGCGCCACCCTTGATCTTCGTTCAGGCATGCCCACCCTGACCTTTTCTTATGAGCATAAGCCTTCTTTTGAGGGTATCCTTAGACTCCTTGAGAATTATGGCCAGGTGCATATCCTTTCCAATCCCCGAATAAGAGTCCTTCACGGTCAGCCGGCTCTTATAAGTGTGGGACGTTCGGTGGGTTACGTAAGAGAGATCAACCGAGAGGTGATCTCCTCGGAAAATATCTCCCAGACCCAGACCACGGTGGATACCAGCGCTATTTTCGACGGGCTCCTGCTGGGGGTTACCCCCCACATAACGGATGCCGGCGAGGTCATTCTGCACATCGTGCCCATCAAGAGCGACCTCGTGGAGCTGCGGAGGGAGGAATTCGGTACCGATACCGCCGTAACCTTACCCCAGGTGAACCTCCGGGAGATGAGCACGGTGATCAGGGTCACGGAGCACGATTTGATCGTGATCGGAGGCCTAATCCTGGACAAAAAGGACACCCAAACCCGGAGCGTATGGGGGCTAGGAAGGATTCCGGGTATAGGGGCCCTTTTTTCCCATACCCTTAAATCCAACAGTAAGGTGGAACTGGTAATTCTATTGCGGGTTTCTCTGGTTTAGGATGAGCAAGCTTTACCAGATTTTACAGGAAATCGAGGGCCGGAAAGCTAAAGGGGCCCCACCGGTCGGACCGGAGGCGGTAAGGTCTTCGCGCCCCTCTTCAAGGCTTTTGATCCTCACTGGCCTGGTGGCCCTTTCGGCCCTGATAGCCCTGGGAAGTTTCTGGGTCTTTAAAAGAGCCTTTTATCCTTCTCCCGCGCTCTTTACCTCCAAAACCGGCACGCCCCCGGTTTACCGAGAGTCAGAGACCTCCCTCCCTGAAACCCGAACGCCGCCTCCAGCAGCCGGGCCTTCCCGGGAGATCAGGTCCGGACGAAACGAGGACCATGCTGGCCCGACCACTTCGCCCCCATCTTCCTCGGCCCTCCCGGAGAAGGTGGTCCTTCTTAAACCCGAGAAGGTCGAGGTACAACCTTCCAGTCCAAAGAAGCCCTCTTTCGGGGAGCCAGAGACCCCGATAAAGAAGAGGGCCGCCGGGTTTCCTCCCCTCAGTCCGGAGGAAAGACTTCGGGGGCTTCTCGTGCGGGCCGAGGCCCTGAGGGAGAAGGGGCTCTGTGGGGAGGCTTTACCTCTTTACGAAAAGTATCTGGAGGTTCGAAAAGAGGTAGGGGTTTTAAACAACTATGCGGCCTGTCTCTGGCTTGAGGGGAGATTGGTCGAAGCGGAGGAAGCCTTCAGAGAGGCCTTGCGCCTTCGGGAAGATCCTCTGGTGCGACTCAATCTGGTCCTTCTGGCCCTCCAGAGGGGTGATACCTCAGGGGCCTGTCAGGAATATGTTCGGATAAAAGGCAAAAATCTGGAGGCTTCGGCCTTTAAACTTTACTATTCGGTGCGGGATTTCCTGCAAAACAATTGTCCATCCCGATAGTCATGGAAATAGCCATCGTGGGGGCTGGAAGCTGGGGCACGGCCCTGGGAAAGATCTGGGCGGAAAAGGGCTACCGGGTCAGGCTCCTTGCTCGACGTGAAGACCTGGCCCGGGCCATCAATTCCGGAAGAGAGAATCCGGATTATCTTCCAGGGATAGTCCTTCCCCGGAACCTTGAGGCCGGCGTGGAGCCCTCCTCGGTTCTGAAAGAGGCCGAGCTGGTGGTCTGGGCGGTGCCCTGCCAGAGCCTGAGGAAGACGGCTCTGGAGTTGCGGTCTTATCTTTCGGGGGCAAAGGTCATGCTTTCCGCGGTCAAGGGGCTGGAGGTGGAGACCCTCAGGACCCCAGCCGAGATTCTGGAGGAAGTTTTCGAAGAGAGCGAGGTTCTGGTGCTTTCCGGGCCGAGCTTTGCCCTGGAGGTGGCCCGGGGTCTGCCCACCGCGGTGGTCCTGGCCGGGAAAGAAGACCGGCTTCTTGTGAAATGGCAGGAGGCCCTTTCCGCGCCCCGTTTCAGGATCTATCGTAGCTCCGACCGCCGGGGGGTGGAGCTCTGCGGGGCGCTCAAGAACGTCATAGCCATCGCCGCCGGTATCTCTGACGGCCTGCAGCTGGGGCTCAATGCCCGGGCGGCTCTCATCACCCGGGGACTGGCGGAAATCATGCGACTGGGCTTGAAACTGGGCGCTCATCCCCTGACCTTTTCCGGGCTGGCCGGTCTGGGAGACCTGGTTCTCACCTGCACTGGGCGTCTCTCCCGGAACTACACCGTAGGGTTTCGCCTGGGAAAAGGGGAAAAACTTCCCGCCATCCTGAGCACCCTGGGACAGGTGGCCGAGGGGGTTGAGACGGTAAAGGCCGCCAGGAATTTATCCGAGGAGATGGACCTGGAGATGCCCATTACCAGAGCGGTTTTCCAGATCCTTTACGAAGGAGTAGCTCCCCGGAACGCCCTTACGAAACTCCTTTCCCGTCCTCTGAAGGCGGAATTCGCCCCTCTTTCACTTTGACTTAGCCCTCTATCTGCGCGCCTTCCTTTACCAGAAGCTTTTCGCTGAAAATTTTCCCTCGGCCTGGATGATCGACAGCCAGTTTGAGTTTTCTTAAGAAAGATCCCGGGCAGAATGCCGAGTCTTAATATTACTTTCGGGAGAACCTGATCCGCATGTAACGATAAGGATTGAGGTAGCGGCCGTAGCGTCTGACTTCGTAATGGAGATGTGGTCCGGTACTCCGGCCCGTGTTTCCGAGATATCCGATTACCTGCCCCCGTTTTACCTTCTGGCCGGCTCGAACGGTGATCTTTTGGAGGTGTCCGTAAAGGGTACTGTAGCCGTAACCATGGCGAATAACCACCACCTTCCCGTACCCGGAGTGTCTTCCCGCATAGATTACCTTTCCATCGGCGGTGCTTTTGACCGGGGTGCCGGGATAACTCACCAGATCGATACCGGTGTGAAAAGCGGGCTTTCCGGTGAAGGGATCTTTACGGCGCCCGAAGCCGGAAGAAATATAACCCTGACAGGGGCGCCCTATGGGAACTCGGGCCAGAATCCCGAGATAGGCATCTACGGTGGCGATCAAATCTTCATAGTTTTCCAGCCATTTTTCCCCGGAAAGAGTCCGGTGAGTCTCAAGGGGGACGTAAATGCCCCCCTCTGCGGAACTAAATTCGTCAGATTTATAGGGCCCTCCACGGTAACTCTTGCGCATTTTCGGAAGATAGCGTTTTAGACCCAGGTCGGAGACCAGTTTCTCTATGACCTCGGAGCGAGCCCTGAGTTCTCCCACCGCTCCGGCTAAAAGTTCCTGTTTTTCCCGCTTTAAAG
>JALWCD010000073.1 GCA_027036915.1 Thermodesulfatator sp.
GGGAAAGCTTCTGGCCCGAAAATTAGACTGGGAGTTCGTGGATCTCGACGCCTGGCTTGAGGTAACGTGCTCGGTTCCAAGCGCAAAGATTCCTCAAACAGAAGTCCCGGATGGCGGGCAGTACTCCGTCTCAGCTAACGATTTATTTTCTGCTCTCTACGTACTTGTGAATCAAACTCGCAATAAGAGTTTGGTAAGGAATTCCTTCTTCCTGAGCAATTTTTTTGATAGCAATTAAATCTCGTTCGGAAATACGCAAATTTATACGCCTGGTCTTGCGCAAAGTATAACGGGCGTACTGGCGGTAGCGCTCAAGTTCTTCTTCATCGAGTACGGAACGCCACTCGTCACGCTCAAAACTTTCCAGAATGTCCTTTTCCTCGGGATTAAATTTCATCTTTTTTTCTCCCCCTGCTAAGATATTTTCTTGTAGCCTTTCGACTGGGGATCACTGTTTTGAGAAAGACTTCTTCTTCAGTTTCGACGAAAGGCACAAGATAGACATAACCTTCTATTTCCACCACGAAAATTCTCTGCCCCGGATATCGCTCTTGATTGGGATGCTCCAGGAGATCCAAAACTTCGCCCCTCTCAATTTTGAAAACCACCTCCTCAAAGCAAACGCCGCGCTCTTCCTTAAGCCTGCGGTTCTTTTCTTCATTCCACCTGATCGGCTTAAGATTAATAGCCATTGTCTGCCTTTTGGCAATTATATCAGAGTAAAAACCCAAGACCAAGGGATACAAATCTTTTCGGCCACAGAACAAATGGCTGACCGCTATCCGACAAATCCGGGACGGTTCACATTAAGACCCCGGAACTCGCCGAAGAAAGTTTCAAAAGTCTTGCTTCTCCCCTAGAAGGCGGAAAGCAAAGGAGCTTGCCAAAAAAGAAAATTCCGGATTAAAAAGTTTGGGCAAGGGGCAAGAAAATGGGCAAGCGTATCCTTCTCATCGGATTCCGGGCGGTGGGGAAGACCACCGTGGGGAAGCTTCTGGCCCGAAAATTAGACTGGGAGTTCGTGGATCTCGACGCCTGGCTTGAGGCTCGCCTTAAGCGGAGCATACGGGAGGTGGTGGAAACCGAGGGCTGGGAGGCCTTCCGCCGGGCGGAAAGGGAGGCCTTAAGGACGTTTTCCGGGCGAAAGGAGGTGGTGCTTTCGCTCGGGGGCGGAGCGGTGATGCACCGCAAAGAGATGGAGGCCCTGAAGGCCGGGGCGTTCGTGGTGTGGCTTTACGCCCGGCCGGAAACCATCATCCGGCGTCTTTCCGAAGACCCCCGCACCGAAACCCAGCGCCCGAGCCTTACCGGAAGACCCCTTGAGGAGGAGGTAACGGAACTTCTTAAGGAACGCACCCCCCTTTACCGGCACTTCGCGGACCTCGCCCTCTCTACCGACGATCTTTATCCGGAAGAGATCGCCCGAAGGATCTTTGAAGAGGTTCAGGCCAGGACTTAAGCCCGGAAGCGGATATAGAGGATGTCGCCATCTGAAAGCTGGTAATCCCGGCCCTCCAGGCGTATCAGGCCTCGCTTACGGGCCTCGGCGAGATTGGTCACCGTAAGG
The DNA here is from genome assembly GCA_027036915.1 of Thermodesulfatator sp. Taxonomy (GTDB): domain Bacteria; phylum Desulfobacterota; class Thermodesulfobacteria; order Thermodesulfobacteriales; family Thermodesulfobacteriaceae; genus Thermosulfurimonas_A. Next base: position 1,568 of record JALWCD010000073.1, read on the forward strand.
TAATCCCTGAAATTGATGACCTCCGCGGCGATAAAACCCCGGGCCATGTCGGTATGGATGGCGGCGGCGGCCGAAAGAGCGGTGGTTCCCCGTCTGGCCGTCCGGGCCCGGGCCTCCTTCTCGTTTACGGTATAGAAGGTCAAAAGTTCAAGCAAAGCATACCCCTCCTCAATGACTCGCGAAAGACCGGGTTTTTTAAGTCCGTAAGCCTCAAGCATCTCGGCCCTTTCCTCCGGAGGAAGCTCCGCAAGCTGAGCCTCAAGCTCCGCACAAAGGGCCACCAGCGGCACCCCCTCCTTCCGGGCTCTTTCCCGCAGGGCCTGAAAGTACGGGTTACCCTCTCCCTCCGGAAGATCCTCCTCTCCCAGATTTGCCACCCAGAGAAGGGGTTTCAGGGTGAGGAGGAAGAGAGTCTTTTCCGCGTAAGCCAGGGTCTCTTCGGGAAGCCTTGTGCGGTGTTTTCTTATCGGCTCGAGAGCCTCCAGGATCTCCTTTAACGCCCGAAGGTGTTCCACCTCCTTAAGGGCCTCTTTATCCCCGGTACGGGCGGCCTTTTCCACCCGGGCGAGTCTTTTTTCCACGGTTTCAAGGTCTCTGGCGATGAGCTCAAGCTCCACGATTTCCGCGTCCCGCACGGGATCCACACTTCCCTCCACATGCGAGATTCCCTCGGCCTCAAAACAGCGCAGAACCATGACCAGGGCGTCCATCTCCCGAATATGGGCCAGGAACTGATTGCCCAGGCCCTCACCGCGGCTTGCGTTTTTCACCAGCCCCGCGATATCCACGAACTCGATCACCGCGGGCACGGCCCGGGCCGCCCCTTCCCTTTCGGCCAGCAACCGCACCCGTTCGTCCGGCACCTCCACCACCCCCACGTTGGGCTCAATGGTACAGAAGGGGTAATTGGCTACCTCCGCCCGGGCTCCCTCCACCAGAGCATTGAAGAGGGTGGACTTGCCCACGTTGGGTAGCCCCACAATCCCTATCCTCAGAGCCACGAAGACCTCCTTTTCGCTATTTGCCAAATTCTGGACTTTGGCCTAAGTTAAGATAACACTTTCGAGGGGAAGGCAGGAGTGGCCTCGGACATCCTTCAGGAAAAGGTCCTGGTCCTCAATAAATATTATCAGGCCGTCCAGATCACCACCGTACTCCGGGCCATCTGTCATCTGGTCAAGGGCACGGCCAAGGTCATCACCCCGGACTGGACCACCCACACCCTGGAGGAATGGATCGAGGCCAGCCGTTTCTACGACAACGGCCGCCTGATCCGGAGCCCTTCCCTCTCCATCGTGGCCCCGGACGCCATCTATCTCACCACTTACGACCGACTTCCCAAACTGGAAGTGGTCTTCAATCGGGCCAATCTTTTCATGCGAGACGAATATACCTGCCAGTACTGCGGCAAATCGGTCAAAAACCCCAGGGATCGCACCATCGATCACGTACTTCCCCGCTCGCGGGGTGGAAAAACCGTCTGGACCAACGTGGTGCTCTGTTGTCGAAAGTGCAACCTCAAGAAAGGAGACCGGACCCCGGAGGAGGCCGGAATGCGGCTCCTCAAAAAGCCCCAGGCCCCCAGGTGGCACAGCCTCCTTCTTGAGAAGTTTCCCGAAGAAAAACGCGAAGTCTGGAAACCCTTCCTGGATTTCGCCGGCTTCTATCCCGAGGGCTGAAGAATTTCCTTGGTGTTCAGAATGACCAGAAGCCTCTCCGGAAGCTGACAGACATTGCGCACAAAGCGCCTTTCCACCCCCTCGATCCTTTCCGGAGGATCCTCTACCTTGTCCGCGGGGATTTCCAGGATATCCCCTATCCTTTCCACCAAAAGACTCACCCGTTCTTCGTCCGCATTCCTCACAATCAAGTTGTAAGCTCGCGCACTTTCTTCCAGCTTGAGACCGATTCTTTCGGCCAGATCCACCGTGGTGAGAACCTGTCCCCGGAGATTGATGATTCCCTTAATATAGGAGGGTGACAAAGGCACCGGAGTGATTTCCAGCTTGCGGTTTATCTCCACCACCTCCTCAATGGGCAGCCCAAAAAGATAGTCTCCCAGCCAGAAAGTTACAAAAGTTTCCGTCTGGGATCCCAGAACCGGCCGTGTTTCACTGTTCGGTACGGGTAAATCCGCCATACTCTCCCTCCATAATATCACAAAATTCCTGTAACAATCTCAAGGCCCGGGGTGAATACTCGTTGGGGAACCAGATCTCAAACTGCAGGATAAGGTCCCCCCTCTGACCATCGGGCCTGAAAGGTCCTCTCTGATTAAGAACCAGCCTGGCTCCCGGAGGCAAACCTCGCGGGATTTCGATCTCCTCCACGCCCTCCAGAGTCTCAACTTTAACCCGTCCCCCAAGGGCCGCTTTCCAGAAGGGTACCTGCACGCGACAAACCAGATTCTCTCCTTCCAGGAAAAGCCTTTCATCCTTCTGAACGAAAACCTCAAGGAAGACATCCAGACTCGGGCCATCCGGAGCCCGCGGAATGAAAAGAAAATCTCCTTCCCGTACACCGGCCGGAATGGAGATCAGGATCTCCTTTTCCCTTCGTATTTCCCCCTTGCCCCGGCAACGGGGACAGGGATCGAGCAGAAGCTCTCCCTCCCCTCGACAGCGAGGGCAAACGTGCCGGTACATCCCCTCCTTCTCCGGAATCAATCCTTCCCCCTTGCACCATTCACAGAGCCTCTTTCGCCCCTGAGGATCCAAACCATTACCCCCACAGTAATTACAGGGGACGAGATCGTCCGGCACTTTAACCCATCTCTCAGTCCCTAGGGCCACCTCCCTTACACTAAGCTCAAGAAAGGAAAGGAAATAATCCCCGCTTCCCGGTCGTTCGCGAACCACCTGCACCCGCCGGCGAGCCTCGTAAAGTCCTTTAAGCTGTTCATAAGCCTCCTGTAAAGCGAGATAACGCTCCGGATCACCGCCACGGTCGGGATGAAAGTCCTTCACCTTTCGCAGATAGGCACGCCGGATCTCTTCCCAGCCGGCTCCCGGTGAAATCCCGAGGACCTCGAAAGGATCCATGCCCATCAGGCCGCAGCCTCCTGGGCTTTCTCAGCCAGAAGACTCTCCACCGCCGAAATCACGGCCTGACGATCGAGCTTGACCTGAAATTCGTCCGCCCCTGCCTCCTTGGCCTTACGGTAGATCTCCTCCCCGGAAAGACTGGTCAATACCATGATGGGAAGCTCCTTGAAGCGCTCGTCGCTTCGCACCCGCTTCACCAGTTCCAGACCGTTCATCCTGGGCATTTCAATATCGGTAATCAAAAGATCGAAAGATTCTTGCTGGAGTTTCTCCCAGGCCGCCTGACCGTCTTCCGCAATCTCCACCTCATAGCCCGCGGCCTCAAGATAATTTTTGACCAGCTGAGCATAAAAGGTCGAGTCCTCGGCATAGAGGATCCGACGTCCCTCCTCTATCACCGGGCGCTTAAACCAATCCGGATCGAACATTTCTATAATCTTATATATGTCCAGAAAGATGGTCGTCCGGTCATTGATGATCCGGTTGCCGAGAATCCCCTCGGTCTTGTAGATATCTTCCTGAAGCTCAAGATCCGTCTCGATACTGTCAAGAATCTGGGAAACCAGAACGGCTACACTCTTGCCGGCTTCCTCAAAAAGAAGCAGATTATATTCCTCCTGTTCCGGAAGAGGCTGAATGGGAAGGTAATTTTCCAGCCTGATAACCGGAACCGACTGCCCCTTATACTGCACCACCTCTTTTCCGCCCACGAACTCCAGATCTTCGGCCTTGATCTTATCGAGTCGCGAAACCAGCGAAAGAGGAATGGCGAACTGCTCCGAGGGATGCACGTTGAAAAGCAGTACGAAATGAGTTTCTTCCGTGGAGACCCGTTTCTCCTTCTCCTCAAGGGCCTTCTGGGCCTCCTCGGCCCGGAAGCCCACGTGCCGAGAAAGTCCCACCACATCCAGAATCAGGGCCACCTTTCCATCTCCCATGATGGTAGCCCCGGCATAGATGGGAATGTTCTTCAATAATCGGTCCAGAGGTTTGACCACGATCTCCTCCGAATCCCGAACCTCGTCCACCAGTAGCCCGAACTCCATGGTGCCGCTGGTAAGGATGGCCAGACTCCTGGCCTCTCCGTCTTCCTGTTCCAGGACCTTGGAAAGTCGTACAATGGGAATGATATTGCCCCTTAAACGATAAAACTCCGAATAACCTATCTTGTGGATCTCGTCTTCGCTTTCGATGTTGACCAGTTCCTTGAGATTCACCTGGGGAATGGCATAACGCTCGCCACCGGAAAGGACAATTAGCGCCGGAACAATGGCCAGAGTCAGAGGGATCTTTATTCTGACCGTAGTCCCGGCTCCCTTCACACTCCGGATTTCGATGCTTCCACCGAGGCGCTCGATGTTGGTCTTGACCACATCCATGCCCACGCCCCGGCCGGAAATGTTGGTCACCTTCTCGGCCGTGGAAAATCCGGGACGAAAGATGAGATTTATGGCCTCGTGATCGCTCATGCGCTCGGCTTCTTCCGGCGTGATAAGCCCCTTCTCCACGGCCTTCTTTTTGACCTTCTCAACGTCAATCCCCCGGCCGTCGTCTTCGATCTCAATAATGACCTGCCCGCCTTCATGATAGGCTCGCATCACCAGAGTGCCTACCGGGGGTTTGCCTACCTGCGCTCGTTCGTCCGGATGCTCGATCCCGTGATCGATGGAGTTGCGCACCAGGTGAGTTAAAGGATCCTTGATGGCCTCGATGATGGAACGATCGAGTTCGGTGTCCGCCCCCTCAATGTGGAGATTGACCTTTTTGCCCGTAGAGCGAGCCAGATCCCGCACGATCCTCGGGAACTTGTTGAAGACGTTCCCAATAGGCTGCATGCGGGTCTTCATAATGGCTTCCTGCATCTCGGTAGTCACCAGAGAAAGCGTCTGTGTGGCCTGCATGAGCTCCGGATCCACCTTCTGGTTGGCCAGCTGCACCAGGCGGTTGCGCGCCAGGACCAGCTCTCCAGCCAGGTTCATGAGATGATCCAGCAGTCGTACGTCCACCCGAATATGGGTCTCGGTAAGGGTGACCTGCGGGGGAGCTTTGGGAGCTTCCTTTTTGGGAGGCGCCTTAACCGCCGGTTTATCTTCCTGGGCAGGCTTTTCCTTGGCCGCAGGTTCTGTTTCCTGAGGCTTCTTCTCCTCAGGAGGCTTGCTTTCCGCCGGAGTTTCCGTCTTCTCCTCGGATGGCCTGGCCTCTTCCCCGGCGGCTTCAGCCTCTCTGGGCTTGGCCTCTTCGGCTTCCTTCTTTTCCTCCGGAGCCTCGCCCTTAGCCCTCCGGGCCACTTTCTCCGCAAAGTTACTCAGAGTTACCAGAAAATCCAGATAAGTTTCGTCCATCGGCTCCTGCTTGTGCTCCTCGATATGGGCCACAATGGCCTTAATGTGGTCCACGGCCTGAAGGAGCATGTCGATGATCTCCTCGTCCGCCACCACCAGGCCGTCGCGAAGCTTGGAAAGGATGTCCTCCGCAAAATGGGCGATGCCCTCCAAGGTCTTAAAACCAAAAAAGCCCGCCGTACCCTTCAGGGTATGCATGGTGCGGAAGATACTTTTCAGGATCTCCGTATTCTGGGGATCCTGTTCGAGCTCCACAAACTCTTCGTCGAGTTTCTCCAGCCCCTCCTTGGCCTCGGTTATAAAATCTTGAAGAACATCGTCTTCAAAAGACATGGGCCGCCTCCTTTAATCTTTTTTACGAAAACACACCGTCTTGCCCAGGACCTTCTTTTCCATATCCGGCGGAAGCCCCGGAGGAATCTCCGTGGCTCCCAGGAAAATATATCCTCCCGGAGCCAGCGCCTTACAGAGGTTCTCCCAGACCTTTTTCTTTATGGCCGGTGAAAAATAGATCAGTACGTAACGGCAAAAGATCACATCGAATTTCTGCGTGGCCGGCATGGGCTCCACCAGATTAATCTTCCGGAAGGTTACCATCCGCCTGATTTCGTCTGAAATTTTCCAGTTAGATCCCATCTGTTTGAAGTATTTTACCAGAAAAGTAATCGGCAATCCACGGTTAACTTCAATCTGGTTGTACACCCCTTCCTTGGCCTTCTTGAGAGCTGAGTCCGAAATATCCGAGGCCAGGATCTCGATCCGCCAGGAGGAAACCAGATCGGGAAAATATTCCTTGAGCAAAATGGCCAGGCTGTAAGGTTCCTGTCCGGTGGAGCAGGCCGCAGACCAGAAACGAAGTCGCCTTTCCCGCTGCCTTTTGGTCTTGAGTTCCGGAATGACGACCTTTCTCAGGGTCTCAAAGGGATGCTGGTCCCGGAAAAAGTAGGTCTCATTAGTGGTCAGGGCGTCAATGATCTGATCGAGGAGTTGACGGGTGAGTTTAGTGCGGGCGATCTCGTAAAGAGCCTCATGATTCCGGTAACCCAGACTTCGGGCCAACTCGTCCAGGCGGCTCTCAAGAAGATATTCTTTCCCACTCTTTATGGATATCCCGCTGGCTCGCTCCACCAGCATGGTAAAGAAATTGAAAATCTCCTGCTTCATCTCACACCCTTCCTCAAAAAGATCTCCTGAAGTTTCAAGGGAATCTCCGGCAAGGGCAGAACGAAATCCGCCAGACCGGCCTCCACCACGGCCCGGGGCATCCCGTAAACCGTGGAGGTCTTCTCATCCTGAGCGATCACCAGGCCTCCCTTCTCCTTAATCTTGCGGGCCCCTTCCCGGCCGTCGTGTCCCATTCCCGTAAGCACCACTCCCACCACCGCTCCACCATAAACCTCGGCCAGGGAACGAAAAAGGGGATCCACCGCCGGCCGACATCCGTTTTCAGGAGGCCCCTGGTGAAGGAAAATATGCTTGACCCGACCGGAAGCCTTCACCTCCATGTGGTAATCTCCCGGAGCGATGTAGACCACGCCCTTCTGAACCAGCTCCCCATTCTGGGCCTCCTTTACCCGGAGGGAAGACTGGCGATCGAGATTCTGCGCCAGCTGAGCGGTGAACATGGGAGGCATGTGTTGCACAATAAGGATGGGCACCGGAAAGGTGGAAGGAAGCCTGGGGATAACATCCAGTAAGGCCCTGGGACCGCCGGTCGAGACCCCGATCCCCACCACGGAAAAGACCCCCGGCCTTATGACCGGAGGTTTGAAGGTCGGCGGTTTGGGAGGCCGGGGAAGAACCGGAGGCCTGGCCGCCGGCACCGCGGCCCGGATCTTGGGTATAAGTTCCTCCTTTATCCGATGCAAACTGTCCGTAAGGGCCCCTCCCTTGGGCTTGGTTACAAAATCGAAGGCCCCCAGCGAAAGGGCCTCGATGGTTTCTTTGGCCCCCTTCTCGGTGAGGGAGGAAAACATAATGACCTTCGTCCGGGGTACCAGCCGGCGGATCTCTTTCAGGGCCGAAAGACCATCCATGACCGGCATCTCCACGTCCAGCGTGATAACATCCGGACGAAGGGCCCGGGCCAGTTCCACGGCCTCCCGCCCGTCCTTGGCCTGTCCTACCACTTCTATATCAGGCTCCTTGGAAAGAACCTCCGCAAGCAGACGCCTTACCACCGGCGAATCATCTACAATAAGGACTCTTATCATTAAAGTGCCTCCTCCAGCAGAAAACGTATCTTGGTCTCCAGCATTTCTTTGTCAAAAGGTTTCATGAGATACTCGTTGGCCCCGGCCATAATGGCCTCCACCACGCTTTTTTGCTGATTTTCGGTGGTGACCATCATAATCTTTATGTCGTTCCAGTCCGGATTGGCCCGTACGGCTTTGAGAAACTCGTAACCGTTCATCACCGGCATGTGCCAGTCCAGCAGAATGAGACGCACATCCGGATTCTCTTTTAAGCGCTCCAGACCTTCCTGACCGTTTTCGGCCTCCACCACGGTAAAGCCCATCTCCTCCAGATACTTTCTTTCGATCTGTCTTATAGATTTGGAGTCGTCCACCACCAAGGCTTTCATATCTCCCCCCTTTACCAGTCCCGGGGCTTGGCCAGAATCTCCCTGATCTTCATGTGAAAAAGACGGTTCGAAGGCATAGCCCGAATGAGCGCCACCGTGTCCGCCCCTCTGGCCGTCCCGGCCACCGCCAGCACATCTTCCGGAGGAATCAAACCCGCATCACAGGCCATGGCCACGATCTCCACGCAGACCTTCATTCCCTGTCCGAACATCCGCAGAGTGTGCGCCACGAGATCCGGTTGCGAATAATGCACCAACTCTCGAATGGCCGTCCCCACGTTCCTAAAAACCATGGTCCCGGTATACACCTTTGCCCCCAGAGCCTCAAGTTCTTTCCGTATTTCGGGAGTCATCTCTAAGGTTCCCGGTTCGCGGAACCCTACGTTATGGGTGACCACTACCAGGTTCACCTCCAGGCCCTGGAAAAGTCTCGCAGCCTCAAGGCCCGTAGTCCCAAAGGTAGAGGCCACCACCACGTGTTTCAACCCTCTTTCTTCTACCGCCTTTCGGGCCACCTGCAAGGCCGCCCCGGTATTGTGTTTGCCGGCCTTCTCAAAAACCACCATCTTTTACCCCTCCTTAACCAGAATGACTCCCGGTTCATAGTAGCTCTTTTCCAGGGTAATCTCCGGCCAGAACCCCCTTTCGGCCAGCTCCCTCCGTAACTCCAAAACGCCCTCCCGCGCCAGCGCCAGGGCCTCCTCCCGGGAAAAATAAAAACTTATCTTGAGAGACTTCTCAGCCCCGGCCCGCACAAAAGCCTCCATCAGACCGAGCTCCGAAAGAAAAAGACGCAGATAGAAAAAACTTTCACCATCGGAAGTTCCTTCCTCCCGACCAGCCTCCATAAACCCCCATGAGAGACGATCCGCGAAGAAAAAGGGTAAAACCAGATGTCCTTCCTGCCAGAATCGGCTCAGGATTGTCCAGTCACGACCGGATTCCTGAAAAATCTTCCTGTCTTCGATCTCCGCTGAAAACTTCTCTTTTTCCCTCACTTCCCGGTCCATAATCCTTACCAGAAAAGCCACCAGCGATAGAGGATCGGGTTTCTCGGAAACCGCCGGAAGTTTAGAGGCCAGAGCAGCCACCTGGGGTTGAAGCACCTGCACAAGTCGGGCAAATCTTTCTTCCGCCCGTCGAACCCCGGGACCTTCCACCAGTTGCAGGAGCACCGGAGGTCCCGGAGAAAGAACTCTCACCCTTACGTTTTCCCCGAGCCGGAAATCCTCGGGCAGCAGACTCCCGGCCAGACGGGCCTGAAAACGCTCCCCGCCGGTCTCCAGGGTAAGGGTCTTGCCCTCCACCTCCACCACCCGGACCGTGAGCTCCCGTCCCGGTAGATATGTTACCGGAGCCGGAAGGGTTACCCTCATGCCTGTCCCTTAAATCTTTCAAGAGAAAGCAATAGTTCCACCTCCCCCTCAGAAAGAGAAAACTTACGGGCTATCTCTTCCGTGGAAAGCCCCTGACGATAGGCCCGAAGGACCTCCTCTCTAATCCCCCTTCGGTCCTTACCGGTATGTTCCCAGGCCTCCACCCCCGCCTCCAGGGCCCCCTTCAGGCGAGCATAAAGCTGGCGTTCTTCCTCCAGATAACGGGCCAGGTCTCTGGAAAGCTTTTCCACCATCGCGAGCCGGGAAGTTATTTCCTCCAGAGGCAGACCTCTAATCTTTTTAAAGCGCACCAATAAAAATAAAATTGCCATTCCAATATAAATTTTCGCTCGCATTTTCTGTCCTTTCCTTTTGCTGATTTTACAGCGTGTTGATTTGCCCTGTTCTGATTTTAACCGCCACTTCTACCGGCGTAACGAAAATAATGCCGTCTCCACTGGCGCCTGTGTGCGCATGTTTTTGTACAATTTCCAAAAAGGCGGGGATGTCCGCGTCGTCGGCCACCAATTCCAGCTTTGTAATTTTGAAATAGCGCTTGGCGGTTTCTCGGGCCTGAGAGAAATAATTGGCGTCAAAACCGTAGCCAACAGGATGCACTTCAATGACCGTAATTCCCGGGGCATTATTTTCCTGCAAAGCCTGCACGACCGCTTCAACCCGGTTGCTTCGAATGTACGCTTTGATCTCTTTCATTATTGCCTCCGGATTTTCCCTTCGCCCAGAAAAGTTTTGCGGCTACATTTAAACAGGATTTAAAT
>JALWCD010000074.1:0-5345 GCA_027036915.1 Thermodesulfatator sp.
CCCCTGCAAAATGGGGACCTCAGTTAAGGTGGCAAAATACATGAAGGCCCCGGAGAGGGCGGCAAAAAAGTTGGCCAGAAGTCCGTTTCCCCCCACAAGCTCGGCCACAAACCGCGAGGGAATGAAGGCCTCATGTCCCGGACGGCCCAGAAAGAACCCTGCCCCGAGCACCCCTAAGAAGAGTAAAGGCAGGATCTTTCGCGCAAGCCAGTAGGAGGAATCGAACCACTCCCGGGCCTCGCCTCCGGTGCGCACGAGGGCCACGGAAAGCACCACCACCCCGGAAAGGAAGGCCATTTCATGGCCCGGGAAGAAGACCTCCCCCAGGGCCGCGGCCCCGGCCGTAGCGAAAAGCCAGAGGGGACTTACCCGGAAAAAGAAGTAGAGTTCCACGAGAAGGACTGCGACCGAGGCGGAGACCAGCTTCCACTTGAGGGTGTAAATTCTTTCCCAGAGCCCGGTTCCGTGCCCCAAGGTGGCAAAGATCAGAATGGCCACCAGCGTAGCCATGAAGAGCGCCGTCTGCCAGAGGGGGCGGCCTTCTTCCGGATGCGCGGTGGAAAACCCGGCCAGGCGCCTTTTTTCCTCCCGATGGAAGGCAAGGGCCAGGAGAAGGCCGATCAGGATGCTGGCCCCGATGGCTGCGACCGCCCGGGCCACTCCCAGCCCGGCCCCGAGCACCCGGGCGGTGAGCACGATGGCGAGCACGTTTATGGCCGGGCCGGAGTAAAGAAAAGTGACCGCCGGCCCGAGCCCGGCCCCGTTCAGGTAAATTCCGGCAAAGAGCGGAAGCACCGTGCAGGAACAGACCGCAAGAATGGTCCCGGATACCGAGGCCACCCCGTAGGCGAGCGGCTTGGGGGCCTGCGGCCCGAGGTAGCGCATGACCGAGGCTTTGGAGATGAAAACGCTTATGGCCCCGGCGATGAAGAAGGCCGGAATGAGGCAGAAGATCACGTGTTCCCGGGCGTACCAGTGGGCCAGCAGCAGGGCCTCCCGCGCCCCGGAAAGGACCCGCTCCCGGGCGGGAAAAAAGAAAAAGAAGAGAAAGACCGCAACCCCGATCCCGATCTCATAAAGGCGCTTTAGACCCTTCATCCTTCCTTCTCCGCAAGGTTTTTTCTTCGGGCCCGGTGCATGGCCCGAAGGTCTCTTTCCGCAGAAAGGGCGGACCCACCTCAAGCCGCCGGAGTCTTTCGCGAAGGGCCTCGGCCGCAGGATCGTCCTTTAAGGCCTCAAAGGTAAGCGTAAGAAGCCTTCGGGTCTCCTCGTCCTCGGGGGCGAGGCGATAGATCTGGAAAAACCCGTGTCTTTCCGCGGAGACAAAGCCCGCGTCGGAGAGCTTCTGCAAATGGCGGGTGACCGTGGGCTGCGAGAGGTTGAGGGCCGCGGCCAGCTCACACACGCAGCAGGGTCTTTCCGAGAGAAGAACCAGGAGGGAAAGGCGGGTCCCATCGGAGAGGGCCTTTAGCCGGCGAACGAGTCTTTTCATAATTGTGCTCCGCTTGATTTTTTATTAAACATATAGCCAAATAGTTAAAAAGTCAAGCAAGGTGAATCGCCTCCATCAGAAAAGACCGTACAAAGGTCAAGGGACACCTTTGCTGCGTTGACCTTTTGTAGGGGAGGCCGGAGACAGGCACCGGTAATTTTTATCCTGTGGTCCTGCGAAAGGGAAAAGTGCAAAGGTTCTTTTTCTATGTTATGGTGGGAGAGTCATTCTTAGGCCAGAAGGAGGTTAAGTATGCCCAGGTGGAATCCGGAAAAGAAGCTCCTTGAGCATGTGCATACCAAATTCTGGCAGCCCGAGCTCAGGGACGTTTCCGAACCCAACCTCATGAAAGAAATCTTCCCCTACACCGATGTGCCTTATGTGGAGTTCGACCACCGTTACGTGCCCCCCAATCCGGCCCGGGAGATCTGGATCACCGATACCACCTTTCGTGACGGCCAGCAGGCTCGCCCTCCCTATACCGTGCAGCAGATCGTGGATCTTTACCGCCTCATGCATCGGCTGGGAGGCCCCAACGGGGTTATCCGCCAGAGCGAATTTTTCCTCTACACCCAGAAGGATCGGGAGGCGGTGGAGAAATGTCTGGAACTCGGGTACCGCTATCCGGAGGTTACAGGCTGGATCCGGGCCAAGGCCGAGGACCTCAAACTGGTCAAAGAAATGGGCCTTAAGGAGACCGGTATCCTCACCTCCTGTTCCGATTATCATATTTTCCTCAAGCTCAAAAAGAGCCGCCGTGAGGCCCTGGAAGGTTATCTGGCCATCGTGAAGGAGGCCCTTTCGCTGGGAATCGTCCCCCGGTGTCATTTCGAGGACGTAACCCGGGCCGACATCTACGGCTTCGTGATCCCCTTTGCCATCGAGCTTATGAAACTCCGGGAGGAGTCCGGAATCGACGTCAAGATTCGTCTCTGCGACACTCTGGGGCTCGGGGTACCCTTCCCGGAAGCGGCCCTCCCCCGGAGCGTGCCCAAGCTGGTGCGGGCCCTTATCGAAGAGGCCGGGGTGCCGGGCGAGCTTCTCGAATGGCACGGCCACAACGATTTTTACAAGGTGGTCATCAACGCCACCGCGGCCTGGCTCTACGGATGTGCGGCCGTGAACTGTGCTCTCCTCGGCTTCGGAGAGCGTACGGGGAACACCCCGCTTGAGGCCATGATCTTTGAGTACATCTCCCTGCGCGGCACCCACAACGGGGTGGACACCACGGTCATCACCGATATCGCGGACTACTACCGGGAGGTTCTGGGAGAAAAGATTCCGGCCAATCAGCCCTTCGTGGGCTCGGAGTTCAACGCCACCCGGGCCGGAATCCATATCGACGGTCTTCTCAAAAACGAGGAGATCTACAACCCCTTCGACACCAAAAAACTTCTCAAACGGCCCATCGGGATCATTATCACCGACAAGAGCGGCACCGCCGGGATCGCCTACTGGATCAACACCCATTTCCACCTCAAGGGCGATCAGCAAATCGACAAGCGTCATCCCGGGGTGGCCAAGATTTACAAGCACATCATCAAGCAGTACGAGGCCGGAAGAATCACCTCCATTTCAAACGAGGAGATGATGCAGCTCGTGCGGAAATATATCCCCGAGCTTTTCGTCTCGGATCTCGACCGCATGAAGGCCCGGGCCGAAAAGCTCCTTACCAGTCTGGCCGAGGAACTGGCCGAAAAGCCCGAAATTCGGTCCATGGATCCGGAAAAGATCGTGCCGGTCCTGCGGGATTTTCTGGAGGAGCACCCCTACATCCAGTTCATTTACGTGGTGAACAGCGAGGGACGACGTATCACCCCGCTGATTACCCATGTGGAAGACCGGGGGCGCTACGAGCATCTGCTCAAGGACGAGGACTACTCCGACCGTCCCTGGTTTATCGAACCCTTCAAGACCGGCCGGGTTTATGTCTCGGATTTCTACTCCTCCAAGGTCACGGGGGCCCTCTGTCTTACGGTTTCGGCTCCCATACGGGACCGTTATGAGGAGATCGTGGGCATACTCGGCATGGACATTCGGTTCAAAGAGCTTCTAAAGATGGAGGAAGAGGACGAGGAAGAGAGTCCTTGATCTGGTTGCGAAAAAGGGGCATCGGCTTCCTGAAGGGCGTTTTACCAATCCGTGGCTTAAGGACGAGGGCCCGGCCCTCCTTGAGATTCTGAAGTGGAAGGTCACCCGGTTTCTGGAGAACCGGGGGCCTAAGGCCTTTTCCCTTCCGGTGCTCCATCCCGAGCCCGGGGCCCTTAAGGAGGGAGACCTTCTCTGTTTTCTGGGACACAATACCGTTTTCCTGCGCCTGGCCGGCATAACTCTCCTTTTCGATCCCATTCTGGGACCCATCGGAGGGGTGGTGCGCCGGAGGACCCCTCCTCCCCTCTCTCCAGAAGAGCTGCCCCGGGTGGACTTGGTCCTTATCTCCCACGCCCATCTCGATCACCTGGATCGTCTGACTCTGAGGAGGCTTTCCCGGGGCTTTCACCTGGTGGTCGGCCTGGGAGCCGGAAGATACCTCGAGGGCCAGGCTCCGGTGGAGCTCGACTGGCTGGAGGAGGTTTCCTTTAAAGGCGTAAAGGTGCAGGCTCTGCCTTTACAGCACTGGGCCCAGCGGGGGCTTTTCGACTACAATCGGAGTCTCTGGGTGGGCTATATGGTGGAGATCGGGGGCTTCCGGCTCTTTTACGGCGGAGATACGGGATATTTTGAGGGTTTTCGAGAGATAGGCGCGGAGTTCGGCCCGTTTGATCTGGCCCTTCTGCCCTGCGGGGCTTACGAGCCGCGAAGGCTCATGGCTCCTTTCCACATGAGTCCGGAGGAGGCCGTGCAGGCGGCGCTGGATCTGAGGGCCGACCTGGCCGTGCCCATTCACTGGGGAGCCTATCTCCTGGGAGACGAACCTCCGGAAGAGCCGCCCCGACGTTTCGCCGAGGAGGCCCGAAGGAGGGGCCTTAAAGTCCGGGTTCTTTATCCCGGAGAGATCCTCAGGTTCGATCGTTTTTAATGAAGAACTTGTACTCCCAGACCGGAAGCTCCCCGTCCGGGGAAAGGCTCAATTCAAAACCGTAACGGCCCTCAATTTCTCCCAGATAATCCATTTCCTCGGCCAGAAACTCGGCCATTTCGGGGTGGAGACGGATCTCAATCACCTTCCCCCGGATATGGGGCCCCATGCGTTCCAGCCGACGAAAGATCTCGTAACCGATGGTCCGGCGACTTTTAATTCGGCCCTCGCCCCCGCAGTGCGGGCATCTCTCCAGAAAGACCTCGTAAAGGGATTCCCGTCGCCGTTCGCGGGTCATCTCCAGAAGACCGAAATCGGAAATGGGTTTGACGGCCGTCTTGGCCCGATCGCGTTTCAGGGCCTCCTTGAGGGTCTGATAAACCTCCTCCCGGTGTCCGGGGTCCTCCATATCGATGAAGTCGATCACGATGAGCCCCCCGATGTTGCGCAGCCGGAGCTGATAGGCAATTTCACGGGCGGCCTCAAGATTGGTTCGAAAGACGGTCTCCTCAAGGTCCTTCTTTCCCACGAAGCGTCCGGTGTTGACGTCGATGGCCGTGAAGGCCTCGCAGGGTTCGATCACTATGAAGCCTCCGGACTTAAGCCACACCCGGGGGGAGAGCAGACGTTTGGGGTCCACCTCCAGGCCGTAAGTTTCGAAAAGGTCGCGGGGGCCCTCATGGAGTCTGACACAGCCTTTCAGATGCGGTGCGGCCCGGGAAAGAAACTCCAGAATCTTTCGGTATTCTTCCCGGTTGTCGATGACCACGGAGGAGACCTCTCGGGTCAGAAGATCCCTTACGGCCCGCAGACTGGCCTCAAGCTCCTCGTAAA
>JALWCD010000074.1:5355-11686 GCA_027036915.1 Thermodesulfatator sp.
TCGTAAACCAGAGCCGGAGCCCTCACCCTCTCGGCCCGACTGGAGATCTCTTCCCAGAGGGAGAGCAGAAACTCCATCTCCGGCCGGATCTCTTCCTCCGAGGCCCCTTCGGCGGCTGTTCGCACGATCCAGCCTGTGCCTTCAGGCCGACACTCCTCCACGATCTTCCGCAAACGTTCTCTCTCGACTTCGTCCTTTATTTTTCTGGAGATGCCGATGTGGCTCATGTAGGGCAGGTAGACCAGATAGTGGCCGGGAAGGGTGATGTTGGTGGAGAGCCTGGCCCCCTTGGAGCCCACGGGTTCCTTGATGACCTGCACCAGGATTTCCTGCCCCTCCTTGAGGACCTCGCAGAGGGCCCTTTCCGAAACGAAGGCCGACTCCCCCAGAAGTTCCTCGCCCTCGAGAATGGGCAGGAAATCCCCTCCGTAAAGGAAGGCCGTGCGGGAAAGCCCCACGTCCACGAAGGCAGCCTTCATGCCCGGAAGGACGCGCACCACGCGTCCCTTATAGATGTTGCCCACCACCCCCTTTTCCTTGGGGCGTTCCACGTAGAATTCCACCAGTTGGCTCTCTTCCACGAGAGCCACGCGGGTCTCATAGGGGGCGTAGTTGATGAGCAGCTCGGCCAATTATCCTTCCTGGGTTTCCCGCCGCTGGAGATAAAGGGCGTAAGCCAGAGCCACCAGAGCCACCACGGCCAGAAGACTATAGAGTAAAAAAAGTGGGTCCATTTTAATCCTCCTTTGGCAGGATCAATACGGAACTTATTCCTAAAATAAGACTGGCCAATAATCCTATATAAATCAAGGTTGAAGATACCTTTTGTAACAGTCCTCCTACCACCAGACCGGCGAGTGAAATTTTGGAAAATTCCGCTAAAAGGTCTGAAAGCCTTTTACGCCTCATATCTTGCTTATAAACCTGGTAATGAGGCGCGTCAAACGGGCTTCGGCGGCCTGAGCCTGGGCGATGACCTCTTCCAGCAAGATGGGCTGAAAGTGGTCCGGGTCGTTCACGTTGGCGATCACCGAGACTCCGAGAACTTCCATGCCGGCATGCACGGCCACGATGACCTCCGGCACGGTGGACATACCCACGGCGTCGGCCCCGATGAGGCGGAGGAAACGGGTTTCGGCCGGGGTCTCAAGACTCGGTCCGGGGACGGCCACGTATACGCCTTCCCGAATCTCTTCCCCGAGCTCGCGGGCGGCTTCCCGGAAAAGTTCCCGAAGGCGGGAACTGTAGGCCCGGGAGAGGTCCGGAAAACGTGGCCCCCACTCCTCCCGGTTGGGGCCCCGCAGGGGATTGTCCGGAATGAGATTGATGTGGTCCCGAATCAGCATGAGGTCCCCGGGGCAGAATTCCAGGTTGAGGCCTCCGGCAGCGTTCGAGACGATCAGGATCCGGGCCCCGAGCAGGCTCATGACCCGTAAGGGCAGGGTGAGCTCCCGGGTGGAATACCCCTCGTAGTAGTGGAAACGTCCCCGGAAGGCCGCCACCCTCCGGCCCGCAAGCTCTCCGATCAGAAGTTCCCCGGCGTGACTCTCCACCGTGGAGACCGGAAAATGGGGGATCTCCCGGTAGGGGATCACGAGTTCGGATTTCAGACTTCTGCCGAGCCCTGAAAGTCCCGTCCCAAGGACGAGAAGGATCTCCGGCACGTAAGGAAGGGTCTGGGCCAGGAAGCTACGGGCCTCTTCCACCCGGGCAAAATAATCCTCAGCCATCTTGACCTCCGGTAAGGGATTTCAGGGCCTGGACGGCCCCGGGGGCTATGGTGCGAAGATGAAGATCCCTCTGCGGGAACGGGATTTCGATTCCGGCCTCCCTCAGGGCCCTGTGGATGGCGTAATAATAGTCGCTCATAATCCCGGTAAGGGCCCGGCGCGCCCGGGACTGCCGGATCCAGACTGCCAGCGAAAATTCCAGGGCACTGTCTCCGAACCCCGTGAACCAGACCTGCAGGGGGTGGTCCTGATCCTCCTCCGTGAGCGGGAGGCGGCGGGCGGCCGCGGTGACCACTTCCTTCACCCTTTCGGGATCGCTACCATAGGCCACCCCGAAGGGAATATGGATCCTCCGCCAGTCGTCCTCGTAAGTCCAGGTGGAGATGCGCTTGGAGATGAACTCCGAGTTGGGCACGATGAGATCCTGCCCGTCGAAGGTTCTGAGAACGGTGGAGCGCATGTTGATTTCCTTGACCACCCCCAGGGTTCCGTCTTCCAGTTCCACCAGGTCGCCCACCCGTAGGCTGCCCTCGGTAAGGAGTATGATGCCCGAGATGAAGTTGCTGGTGATGGTCTGAAGACCGAAACCGATGCCCACTCCCAGGGCCCCGAAGATGAGACCCACCTGGGTCATATTGAGCCCGGCGCTGGAAAGGGCCACCAGGAGGAGGATCACCAGGAGGGCGTAGTAAATAAGGGTGGTCATGGAATTTACCAGGCTGGGGGTGAGATGAAAGCGTTTCGTAAGGAGTTTTTCCGCCCGTCGCCGGAGATAGCGCAGAAGGAAGATCCCCAGTCCCAGAACGAGAAGGAGTTTCAAAAAACCGAGGAGGGTGAAGGTAACCTCCCCCACCTGCCAGAGGGGATAGGTAAGGATTCTTTTCAGGAACTCCATCTCGGCTTAACGGAGAGAGAATTTTTGGATATCTTATCAACTCTGATGGGGTGTTGGAAGGGAGGAACTATATGAAGGTGCTGCGTTTTCGCTGGCGTGAGAGGGACTGGTGGGGAAGACTTGAGGGGGATCGGGTCCTCCCCCTTCCCGGCATTGAGGGCGGGTCCGGATTTCCCCCGGAGGGTCTATCTCTGGCCGAGATCAGGGTCCTTGCGCCTACGGTTCCCACCAAGATCGTGGCCGTAGGACTCAACTATCGGGATCACGCCGAAGAGCTGGGCCTGGAATTGCCCGAAGAGCCCCTGATCTTCCTCAAGCCGCCTTCGGCGGTCATCGGTCCGGAGGACAGCATCCGGCTGCCCGAGGGGGTGGGGCGGGTGGATTACGAGGCGGAGCTTGCGGTGGTGATGGGTAAAACCGCCCGGAAGGTCTCTCCCTCCGAGGCTCGACGCTACATCCTAGGTTATACCTGTTTCAACGATGTCACGGCCCGTGATCTTCAGCGGAAAGACGGGCAGTGGACCCGGGCCAAGAGTTTCGATACCTTCGCTCCCCTCGGTCCCTGGATCGAGACCGATCTCGACCCTTCCGCGGTAAGGGTCAGGGCCTATCTCAACGGAAAACTCGTCCAGGATTCCTCCACCGAAAATCTGGTTTTCCCGGTCTACGAGCTGGTGAGCTTCGTCTCACATGTGATGACTCTTTATCCCGGAGACGTGATCGCCACCGGAACTCCGCCCGGAGTGGGCCCTCTTTCCCCGGGAGACGTGGTGGAGATAGAGGTGGAGGGCGTGGGACGGCTGGTAAATTTTGTAAAGGGAGAGTAAACTAAAAAACAATGGGATTTCCCGCCGAAAATCTTCCTAGGTATACCTGGAAGGATTACTTCTCCTGGGAAGGGCGCTGGGAGCTCATCGAAGGCGTGCCTTATGCCATGACTCCCTTGCCTTCTTTCCGACATCAGATTATAAGCGGCCTTATCCATGTGGAGTTGACGCGGGCTTTGCGAGATTGTCCCTCTTGCCTGGCTCTTCTTCCCGTGGATTGGAAGGTGGACGAACACACGGTGTTGCAACCCGACAACCTGGTGGTTTGCGGAGGGCTTCCGCCGGAACCACCTTTGAAGACCCCTCCTGTTTTGGTTTTTGAGGTCTTATCCCCTTCCACCGAAATCAAAGACCGGAACCTGAAATTCAAGATTTACGAGAGAGCCGGGGTTAAGTATCTGGTGCTGGTGGATCCCGAAAGGGAGGAGGCGGAGATTTTCGCGCTGGAAGAAGGCCGTTATCGTTTACGGTGTAGGGTTAGACGGGAAAAAGTGGGTTTTGATCTCGGAGAGTGTGAAATAGAATTTCATTTTGGGAATATTTTCGAAGGAGGTCGGGGGTGAGCGGTCGGGTGGTGGCCCTTTCCATAAGCCGTGAAAAGGGCGTTCCCAAAGAGAACGTGTCCGAGGTGAAGATCGTTGAGGGCTACGGGGTGGAGGGCGACGCCCACGGGGGGGCCTGGCACCGACAGGTGAGTTTTCTGGATACCGCGACCCTGGAATGCATGCGCGAGATCGTGGGGCGCGAGATTCGGCCCGGAGAGCTGGCCGAGAACGTGACCGTGGATCTGGATCTCTCCGAAGTGGAGATCGGGGATCGGATCGAGGCCGGGGAATGTCTTTTCGAAGTAACCCAGATAGGGAAAAAGTGCCACACCGGTTGTGCTATCTTCCAGCGGGTGGGTCGCTGTGAGATGCGCAACCGGGGCATCTTCACCCGGGTGCTCAAGGGCGGTCTCCTGCGTGTGGGCGACCCGGTAAAGATCCTGAAAGGAGGTGCAAGCTGAATAGCCATCTTTACGTCCAAAAGGAAGGTCCACGGTTCGTGCCTCGCCTCGTGGCCTGGGAGCTTACCCGGTCCTGTAATCTGGATTGTGTGCACTGTCGAGCGGCGGCTTCCCGGGGACCTTACGAAGGCGAGCTTACCACCGAGGAGTGTTTGCGTACTCTCGAAGAGATCTCTCAGGTGGCCAAACCCATCCTCATCCTTACCGGCGGTGAACCTTTGCTTCGCGACGACCTTCTTGAGCTTGTCCGGCGCGCAAGAGACTTGGATATGCGCCCGGTGCTCGCCACCAACGGCACCCTTCTTACCGAGGAACTGGCTCGCAGACTCAAGGAGGCCGGTATCGCCCGGGCCAGCATAAGCCTTGATGGAGCCAGCCCCGAGGCCCACGACGGTTTCCGGAAGATGCCCGGGGCCTTCGAGGGTGCCCTCAAAGGTATAGAGATTCTTAAAAAAGCGGGCATTCCCTTCCAGATCAACACCACGATCACGGCCAAAAACCTTGAGGAGCTACCTAAGGTCCACGAACTGGCCAAGAAACTCGGAGCGGTGGCGCATCACATTTTTCTTCTAGTTCCTGTAGGCCGGGGAAAGGAACTGGCCGAAGAGAGTCTTCCGCCCGAGGTCTACGAAAAGACCCTGCACTGGTTCTATGAGCAGAGGGAACGGGCCGGGCTTCATCTCAAGGCCACCTGCGCGCCCCATTATTACCGGATTTTGCGCGAGCGGGCCCGGGCCGAGGGTAAACCCGTGACCATGGAGACCTTCGGGCTTGACGCCGTGACCCGGGGGTGTCTGGCCGGAACGGGCTTCTGTTTCATCTCTCATACCGGAATCGTTCAGACCTGCGGATACCTGGAGATAGAGTGCGGCAATCTCCGCCGGGAGTCTTTTCCCGAAGTATGGTGGCACTCGGAGGTCTTCAACAAGCTCCGGGATTTCAGGAACTACAAGGGCAAATGCGGAAGGTGTGAGTATATTCGGGTGTGCGGGGGTTGTCGGGCCCGGGCCTATGAGGCCACCGGAGACTATCTGGAGGCCGAACCCCTCTGCACCTACGAGCCCAGGAAGGCCTCCTAGTCGAAGACCAGGACCTTCTCCAGGACGAAACGTATGCCGGCCTCAAGAAGGTCTTCCTCGCTGGCCCCGGCCGGGTCCTCAAGATAGGGGCATTCCAGTCTGCCCGCGAGGATCTCCTCCCGGAAACGGGGAAGGTCGTAACAGGCCAGGAAGATGAGGTCGAGCTGGTCTGCCGTAAGGGGGGTTTCGGCGTGGCGTTGCCTTTGGGCCACCACCTTTCCGAAAAGGTCGTTAAAGCGGAGGTAGGGCTCAAGCCCCTGTTCGGCGATGAAATCCCGTATCCGGATGGGGCGTTTTTCGTAATGTCCCTTACAGTGGGTTTCCCGGATGATACGGTAAATCTCCCGGACTTCTCCGGTTTCGGGGTCCTCCCGGAGGTAGCGGGCCAGGGGATAGGTGCGGCAGGGCGAGGGCCGATCGGGATAAACCGAACAGCCTTCGGGGCGCAGAAAAGGGCAGGCAAAGTCGTGAGGGTTCATGTAGACCGCCACCACCGGCAGCTGGGTGACCTCCCCGATGTAGGCTTCGCCGTAGCGTTCAATAAAATCCTGGGGGGAAAGCTCCAGGGCCAGACGGAGTCTCAAAAAGTCATAAGGCGAAAGGACCAGATGCACATCGTAACAACACTTATTGAAACAGGGCACACCCGGATGGCAGGCAAAGACGATCTCGTCCTCCGGTCCCAGCTCTCTGGGATCAAAAACCGGTTCTTCCACTTTTTGTCTCCCCGAAGATTTTGAGCTAAAATACCCTGAAACCCGAAGTAAGGGAAGCTCGCGCATGCGGCGGTCGCC
>JALWCD010000075.1:0-6028 GCA_027036915.1 Thermodesulfatator sp.
CCCCCGGGGGTTGCACCTGGCCGGCGGCGAACCCTTTCTGAACTTCGATCTCCTCCTCTGGGCGGTGGAAAGGTGTCGCCGGTACGGGCTTCCCATGGAATATGTGGAGACCAACGCCGGCTGGTGCACCTCTTACGAGGAGGCCCGGGAGAAGTTCCGCCTTCTTCGGGAGGCCGGCCTTTCCCGGATCCTCATCTCCTGCAGCCCCTTTCACGCCGAAACCGTACCCCTGCGAAGGACCCTTACCGCCTATCAGGCGGCAAGAGAGGTCTTCGGGCCGCAGGGTGTGATCCTTTACATGGCCCGTTTCGTGGATCTCATCCGGGCCCTGGATACGGATCGTCCGGTGCCTCTTAAGAGATGGCTTGAGGCTTATGGTCTTCGTGAGGCCGGTCGCCTCTTCTGGGAAGGATATCAGCTCTTTTCCGGA
The DNA here is from genome assembly GCA_027036915.1 of Thermodesulfatator sp. Taxonomy (GTDB): domain Bacteria; phylum Desulfobacterota; class Thermodesulfobacteria; order Thermodesulfobacteriales; family Thermodesulfobacteriaceae; genus Thermosulfurimonas_A. The sequence goes on from JALWCD010000075.1 coordinate 431, forward strand.
GGCCGGGCGGGCTTTGAACTGGGGGCCTTAACCGCAAGGTATCCCTGGGAGGCTTTCCGCGGCCTGACCTGCTCCTTTGAGATCCTGTCCTCGCGCCATGCCCATTTCGATCCTTACGGAAACTATATCCCGCTCTTTTGCGGCGGGCTCTCGCTGGGCACGGTGGGGCGAGATCTTCCGGCTTTTGTGGCTCGCTACGACCCCGAAGGGTCTCCCATAGTGAAGCTTTTGGTGCAGGAAGGGCCCTTCGGACTTGCGGAATGGGCGAAAAAAGAGTTCGGTTTCAGGCCCGATCCGCGGGGTTACGCCGGAAAGTGCCATCTCTGCGTGGCGACAAGGGCCTTTCTTGCGGAAAGCGGGGAGGAATTTCCCGAGCTTTCGCCCCGGGACTTTTACCGGAATCTCAGAAGCCATCTGCCCGCCCTCGAGGTGGACCATGAGGCTTAAGGCCGTGATCTTCGACGCCGAGGGCACGCTCCTTCACATCCATCCTTCGGTGGGGGCGGTTTACGCCCGGGTGCTTTCCGACTTCGGCTATCAGGTGGAACCTTTCGAAATAGATCACCGGATTAGAAAACTCTGGCCGACCTTCAGGAACTATTTTGCGAATTTTTCCCGCAGGGGTTGCCTTCAGGCCTGGCGACGCATCTTCTGGGAGACGGTTTCCCCCTGGGTAAATGGAGAACGCCGGGAGGAGCTTTTCCGGGAGACCTACGAGGCCTTCGCCCGGCCCGAAGCCTTTCGCCTGGCCCCTGGAACGAAGGAGGCCCTGGAGTTTCTCCACGCTCAGGGAATAAAGACCGCCATCCTTTCGAACTGGGACGAAAGGCTCTTTCGCCTGCTTGAGGCCTTCGGGCTTTCCGGGGCCTTCGAGAGGGTGCTTGTGGCCTGCGAACTGGGAGTGGGGAAACCCTCCCCCGAGGCCTTTCGCCTGGCCTGTGAGGCCCTGGGCGTGCGGCCCGAGGAGGCCCTCATGGTGGGCAACGACCCCCGGGACGACTTCGAAGGGGCCCGGAGGGCAGGCCTTAAGGCCTGGCTTTATCGGGGAGAGGATCTTTACGAAATTCTGCGCCGGGAGGTGATGACAGGTGCCACGGACGGGAGAGTTCAAAGATCTTGAGGAACTTCTGGCGGAGGTCGATGGGAACTTCGCCGAGGTTCGCCGGAAGTACCCCCGGGAGGTGCGTTGCCGAAAGGGATGTACCGACTGCTGTTACGCGCCCTTTGATCTTTCCCTGGTGGAGGCCATTTATCTGGGCAGGGCTTTCCGGAGGCTCCCGCGCCGGCAGAGACGGGAGGTGGAAAGACGCCTTGAGAAATACGAAAGGGACTGGCAGACCAGGGTGCCCAAGCCCGCCACCCCCTTTCTTCTTTCCACGGTAAGGCTTCGGTGTCCCTTCCTGGACAATAAAGGGCTCTGTGTGGTCTACGAGTGGCGGCCGGTGACCTGCCGGATCTACGGTCTGCCCCTGGCCATCGAGGGCGAGACCTTCGTCTGCCCCCGTTCGGGTTTTGAACCGGGGAAGACCTATCCCACGGTTATTTTTCCCGAGATTCTACGTCGTCTGGCCGAAATTTCGGAAAAAATTATGCCCAAGGGGGGGCGGTTACGGATTTCCCTGATCGGGGTTGTCCGGGGAGAGTTCCCGGGCGCTCATCTCCTCTCGGAGAGCTTTTAGGGCCCTTTCGGCCAGTTCGGCTTGCTCCCGGGAACCGATGCGCCGGTATATGCGGGCGGCCAGCTCGTAGGCTTCGGCCGCGGCCTGATATCGGCCCTGGCCCCGGTAAACGTCTCCGATCCCGGCGAGCATCCGGGCCGCCCGGTGGGCGTCTTTGTACTTTTCGGCAATCTCGAGAGCCCGGTAAAGATAGGGTAGGGCCTTCTCCGGCTGGCGGAGCTCTTTGTAAACGTAAACGATCTTTTCCGAGAGGATGGCCGCCCCGAGTTCGTCCTGATACTCTTCACAGATGTCCAGGGCGATCTTGTAGGGTTTGAGGGCCTTCTCGAAGCTACCCCGGTTGAAATAGATGTCGCCCATCTTTTCGGCCGCATTGGCTGCTTCTTTGTGGTGTCCGTGTTTCACAAAGACCCGATAGGCCTCCTCGTAGCGGGCCAGGGCGTCGAGACTCCGCCCCTGGGCCCACATGATTTTGGCCTCCTGATACCATTTGAGGGCCTCTTCTACCTCAGGATGCCGGTCTTCCGCCATCAATTCCTCCATTCTTCAAGAATTCGGGCCGCCAGTTCCCCGATCTTAAGGGTCTCAAAATCGTCCTTCTCCGGAAGATAGATCTCGAAATGGGCCTGGTCGCCCCTGAGTTTTTGAACCCCGGACGCGGTTTCCTTAAGCCCCAGGGCCTTCAGGGTAAGGAGGACCAGACCGCGCACCTCCGGATTCTCATCCCCGAGGAATTCGAGCAGCCGAAAGGGTTTTTCCCGCCGGAGGAGTTCGGGGTGTCTTTCGGCGATGCGCCAGAGAGCGAAAAGGGCCGCCGGCCTGAATTCGGGATAGGCCAGAAAGGCCAAGAGATTCCGCACGTAGAGTCCGAATCGGCGGGGAAGAACCCGCACGATTTCGCCCACGGCTTCAAGCGCCCCCCAGGCCGAAGCCGCGGAATCGGCACTGGCATAGAGCAACCTTTTGACCAGGTCGGCTATTTCTTCGGGAATTTCCTCGGCTAAATCCCGGGCCAGCTCTCCCAGGTACCTTACGGTCCGGAAACGAAGGGCCCGGTCGGGGTGATAAAGGACCTTCTGTAGCATTCTCAGGTTTAGGGGTTGGTGACGGCAGAGCAGGCGTAGTTCCTCGAAACGTCCTTCCCGCACCAGTTTTTCGGCTTCGGCCCGCCGCAGTTTGCGAGGCCTTGAAGACGGGGGGCTTTCCGGCCGCTTACGCCTTCGGCGAATTTCTTCCAGATCTTTTTCTCCCAGGGCTCGAAGATCCTCCGCCAGCCTCACGAAGTAAAGTATGCCGGAGACCTTCCGGCCCTCGAAATGACCTTCCGGAACGATTTGATGGGAGACCTGGTCGTAGTGTTCCAGGACCGTTTCGCGATAGTCCTCCCCGGGGATCAGATCCCAGGCCAGCTCCCACCGGCCTCCGGTGGCCAGAAAAAGGGCCTCCACAAAGGCCGCTCCCCGATTGAAACCGGTCACGTCACTGACATAGACCGCTCCGCACTCACAGAACCCGGCGTCCATGTCCGCGAACTGGAACCCGAGATTTTGGGGCGGAGCCACCGGTTGCTGACAGAAGGGACATCGGGGAGTACGCTTCATGAAAGGACCATCTTTTCGAACTCGGGATTTACCGGATAGCCCAGTTCTTTGGCCCGTAAGAGAGCCTCCCGGGCGGCCTCTTTTTTCCCCTGGTAAAAGAGCGCCACGGCCAGATTATTGTGCGCCATGGAGAAATCCGGATCGTATTCCAGGGCCCTGCGGCAGGCTTCTTCGGCCTCCCCATAGGCCTCCCGGGCAATAAGCACGGTGGCCAGATTGACCCAGACCGCCGGAAGTTCGGGTTTAATCTCCAGGGCTTTTCGGTAGTATTTTTCCGCGGCCTCAAGCTCCCCCATCTCAAAGGAGATGAGCCCCATGTTGGTCAGGGCCTCGGGCGAGGCGGGATAGATCTTAAGGGCCAGGGCGAAGGCCTTGCGGGCCTCCTCCAGTTCTCCCTCCCGGGCCAGGATAGTCCCCAGGTTGGTCAGGGCCTCAAAGTTGTGGGGGTCTAACTTCAGGATCTTTTTCAGGGTCTCCTTGGCCTCGGCCAGCCTTCCGGCCCGAAAGTAGGCCAGGGCCAGCCGGTGATGGGCAAAAATGGAACGCGGATTCTCCTCGACCTCTTTTTCCAGGGCCGCCAGGATGTTTTCATCCATGGGGTTCTCCTTGTTTCGGGATTAAATTATTCTAAAAAGGGTTCAGGGTTTGTCCAGAGATGAAAAAAGGCTGTTTCTTTTTCGCAATCCTCTTTCTCTACCTGGTGGGCTGGTATCTTGAGATCACGACTCCCATCTCCCGAACCCCTTCTCCAACGGTAGTCTTCATTCCTCCGGGCACCCCCGTCAAGGAAGTGGCCCATATCCTCAAAGAAAAGGGCCTTATTCGAAGCCCCTGGGCCTTTTTCCTGGAGGGCTTGAGATTGGGGGTTCTCAAAGACCTCAAGGCCGGCGAGTACGAATTCTCTCCCCATCAGAGCCCGGCCGAGATCCTGAAACAGATGGCCGAGGGCCGGGTCATCACCCACATCGTGACTATTCCCGAGGGCTATAACGTCTGGGAGGTGGCCCGGTTGCTGGAGAGGGCCGGATTGCTCAAAAGGGACGAATTCCTGGCCCGGGCCTTCAACGAGACCTTCGCCCACTCTCTGGGGATCCCCGGGCCCTCGGTGGAGGGGTTCCTCTTTCCGGATACCTACTACCTGGTGAAGGGTCTTTCCGCCGAGGAGATCATCCGGAAGATGGTTTCGAGATTCTGGGAGATCTGGGCCAGATACGAGAAGCGGGCCGAAGAGATGGGGGTTTCGGTCTATGAGGTGGTGACCCTGGCTTCCATCGTGGAAAAGGAGGCCGTGCTTTCCCGGGAAAAACCCCTCATCGCGGCCGTATACTGGAACCGTCTGCGCCGAGGAATGCCTCTTCAGGCCGATCCCACCGTGCGGTACGCCCTGCGTCGTTTCCGGGGGCGTCTTTATTACAAACACCTCCGGGTAAAAAACCCCTACAACACTTACCGTTATCCCGGTCTCCCACCCACTCCCATCGCCAACCCCGGGGAGGAGAGTCTCCGGGCCGTGCTTTATCCGGCCAGGGTCCCCTATCTTTATTTCGTCTCCCGGGGGGACGGCTCTCACCACTTCTCCACCACCTACCGGGAACACCTTCGGGCGGTGAGAAAATACCGCCGGAGATAGTTTTATAACTATAACCCACTTTGAAATTTTAACGAATAAAAGATAAGTTACTTCGTAGATCCGCCTACTAAGGCCCGATCAAACCTATCTATATAACTTCCTTATTTTTCGCTAAAAAAAGTATCTTGACAGGGGGAAGACCTACCTAGTAGCCTACAGGGTGGGATAAAGTGGGAGAATGTGGTAAATGTTCCGCGGGCGGTTCAGGCATGCGCTGGACGAAAAGGGGCGGCTGAGCATTCCCCGGCGGTTCCGGGATTTTCTGAAGGAACGATACGGGGCAGGGGGCCTGATCGTGACCCGGCTTCCGGAGTGTCTGGTGGCCTACCCCTGGGAGGAGTGGCGGCGTCTGGAGGAAAGATTGATGAGGTTGCCCCAGGATCTACCGGAAGTGCGGCTCTATCTGAGGTTTTTCCTGGGGTCTGCAGAGGAGTGTTTTCTCGATCGGCAGGGGAGGATTTTGCTTCCGGCCCATCTTCGGGAGGCGGCCGGGCTCAGGAAGGAGGCTGTGATCCTGGGACTGCTAGATCGGTTCGAGATCTGGGATCCCGAACGGCTGGATAGCCAGCTGGCCTCGGCCGAGGCCAATTTTGACGAACTTTCCCGCAAAGTGGCGGAAATGGAGTTCGGTGGAAGTCAGGCATGAACCGGTTCTTCTCAGGGAGGTCCTTGAGGGGCTTGCCGTGCG
>JALWCD010000075.1:6038-9119 GCA_027036915.1 Thermodesulfatator sp.
GTGGGGCTCGGAGGGCACAGTGAGGCCCTGTTGCGGGCTTCCTTGCCCGAGGGGTTTCTTTTCGGCTTTGAATGGGACGAGGAGTCGCTCCGGCGGGCGGAAAAAAGGCTTTCGAGTTTCAGGGGCCGCTTCAAACTTATACGAGCCAATTTTGCCGAAGCTCCCGAGATCCTCAGGCGGGAGGGGATACTGGTCGACGGCATTCTTCTTGATCTCGGGCTTTCCTCCTTCCTGCTTGAGGGTTCCGGGCGGGGTTTCAGTTTTCTGAGGGAGGAGCCTCTCGATATGCGGATGGATACGCGGCTTCCCATCACGGCTCGCGACCTGGTGAATCGTTTGAGTTATCCCCAGCTGGTTGAGCTGTTGAAAAATTACGGGGAAGAACCCCGGGCGGAAAGGATCGCCCGGGCCATCGTGGAGGCCCGGAAAAAGAAGAGGATCGAGACCAGCGCTGAACTGGCCGCTCTGGTCGCAAAGACCGTGCGGTCCCGCAGGCGAGGAGAACATCCGGCCACGCTCACCTTTCAGGCCCTGCGCCTGGCGGTAAATCGCGAGCTTGAGAATCTAGAAAGGTTCCTGGCTGGGGCCCCGGAGATCCTGAAACCCGGCGGTCGGCTGGCCATCATTTCCTTCCATTCGCTGGAGGACCGGCTGGTGAAAAGGGCCTTCAGGGCGGACCCCCGCCTAAGGGTGATCACCCGAAAACCCGTAAGACCGACCGAGGCCGAGGTTAAGAGAAATCCCAGGGCCAGAAGCGCCAGGCTGAGGGTGGCGGAAAGATGCGCGCCATGACCGTAGGCTATACCTATCGACCCACGGCCCCCTCAAGGGGCCGGACGGCCCGGAGGGAAAGGGTTTTCCCCTGGGTCAGGCTCCTGCGGGTAATCCTGGTCTTGGTGCTGGCCGTAATACCCTGGGGCTGGGCCCTCTATAATTTTGCCCGGTGGCAGGGGGTTTTACGGGCCAGAGAGGAGGCCCTGCGCCGTCACGAAAGACTTCTTGCGGAGTGGAACCGTCTTACGACCGAAGAAAGGGTGCGAAAGATAGTGGCCCCCCGGGGGCTTTTTAAACCCACGGAAAAGGAGATCCTGAGGCTGCGATGAAAAAGTGGTTCCTTCTGGCCCTGTTGCCCGTAATGCTTGCGGCTCTTCTTTTGAGTCCCCTTGCGGGCTCGCAAAGCCCGGATCGGGCTCCGGTTCCGAAAGAGGTCCGGGATCGGGAGGGGCGTATTCTTCTCCGGACCGAGAAGCGCTACCGCCTGTATTATCTGGGGCAACTCCCTCTGCCCGAGGGCCTCAGATCTCTTGTGCGGCGGAAAGAGGCCCTTAACGGTTCACCTCCTTATCTTCTGGCCGAGGATCTTTCCGGGGAGGAAGTGCGCCGTTATGGCTCTCTGGACGGGGTGATCCTGGAGGAGTATGTGGCTTCCCGCTTGATAGCCGGTCCGGCCTTCGCCCCCCTTTTACGGAAACCTCTGCTGGCCGGGCTCACAAGGGAATCCCGGATCCAGCTCACCCTGGCCTGGGAGGTTCAGGAGAAACTTTATGATCTTCTAAAGAGGGCCTATAAAGGTTCGGGCAGGCTCTCGGCCGGGGTTGTGGACCTGGTTTCCGGTGAGGTTTACGCCCTGGCGAGTCTGCCGGAAGGTCAGGAGAACCTTCTCCTGAAGGGCCTCTATCCCGCGGGGCGGGATCTGCTCGGGCCGGAGGTCTTCGGGGAGAAGACCGGGATCGAGCTTCCGGAGTCCCCGGGGGTCTACTGGCCCTCCGGGGATATCCTGGCCACTCCCCTTCAGATGGCCCGGGCTCTGGCCCATAAATTCTGCGGCCGGGCCCCCAGGATCCATCTGGTGAAGGAGACTCTGCCCGCGGTACTCTGTCGGTCGCAGGGCGAAAAGGCCGGGAAGAGTTATACTTATGATGATGGTCGGAAATGGGTGCGGCTTGAGCTGTGGCCGGAGAAAGAACCGCGTTTCGTCCTGATTCTGGCCGGGGAGGCCACCCGTGGCCCCTCGAGAAAGGCCCTGGCGGGAGTTTTTCAGGCCCTGGCCCACTGGCTTCCGGAGGAAGACCCCCCTCCGGGGCCGGGGAAGGGGTTCCCCGATCTGCGGGGGCTTACCCTGCGGGCGGCTCTCGAAAGGCTGCCGCGGGAGGGGCTCCAGATAGATTTCAAAGGTGTGGGCCGGGTGGTCAGGCAGTGGCCTCTGCCGGGAACGCCCTGGGAAAAAGTGAAGGCCTGTAGACTTTATCTGGGCGATGCGACTTGAAAGATTGCTTCAGGAGATAGAACCCCTGGAGGTTCGCGGTGGCCTCGAGCTTGAGATCGAGGCCGTGGAGGAGGACTCCCGGCTGGTCTCGCCCGGGAGTCTTTTCGTGGCCCGCCGGGGGACGCGGACCGACGGTCACCTTTTCCTCAAGGAGGCTGTGCGGCGAGGAGCGGTGGCCGTGGTGCGGGAGGACGCCCCCGACCCGGATCTCCCGGTCACCCAGATCCGGGTTCGGGAGGCCGCGGAGGCCCTGGGGAAGTTGCTTGCGGCCTTTTATGGTCATCCCGAAAGGTCCCTCTTTTTGATCGGAATCACCGGGACCAACGGCAAAAGCTCGGTGGCCTGGATGCTGAGGCAGGCCCTCCGGCGCGGGGGGCGAAGGGTGGGTCTCCTGGGGACCCTGATTTATGATACCGGAGAGCGGACGGAGAAGGCCCTTGAGACCACCCCCCGCCCCACCAAACTCTACGCTCTTCTTTCCCAGATGCTGAAAAACCGGATCGAGACGGCCATCCTTGAGGTTTCCTCTCACGCCCTAGATCAGAAACGCGTCTCCGGGCTGGCCTTTCACCTGGGGGTCTTCACCAATCTTTCCCGGGATCATCTGGACTACCACCGGGATTTTGAGGCTTACTATGCGGCCAAGAGACGGCTTTTTACCCACTATTTACGGGAGGAGGGGCTGGCGATCATCAATCTGGAGAATTCCTGGGGAAGACGGCTGGCGGAGGAACTGGCCGGAAGGGTCCGGTTGTTCGGACTGGGAAGGGATTTTCGGGCGAAGATCCTGGCCCGGGAAAGAACCGGGCTCAGGT
>JALWCD010000075.1:9129-11675 GCA_027036915.1 Thermodesulfatator sp.
CTCAGGTTCCGGGTGGAGGAGGCCTCCGGGGAATTCGTGGTGGAAACCCGCCTTTTTGGGGATTTTCAGCGAGAAAATTTTCTTGCGGCCCGGGCGGCCCTGCGGGCCATGGGGTATGCGGCCGAGGAGGTGGCCGGGCTTCTTTCCGGGGTTTCGGCCCCTCCGGGGCGTCTTGAGCCCGTGGCGGAGTTTCGGGGGGCCCGCATCTTCGTGGACTACGCTCACACCCCCGAGGCCTTGGAAGTGGCCCTCTCGAGTCTGCGGAAGCTGGCTCCGGAGAGACTGCTCTGTCTTTTCGGTTGCGGAGGAGATCGGGATCAGGGTAAACGTCCGGAGATGGGCCGGGTGGCCTCAAGGCTTGCGGATCTGGTCTTCCTAACCTCGGACAATCCCCGTTTCGAGGATCCGGAGAAGATCATCCGGGACATCCTTTCCGGGATGAACGGTGGAGCTCCCCGCCGGGTGGTGGTGGATCGTCGGGAGGCTCTGCGGGAAGCCCTCCTGAGTCTTGCCCCCGGAGACGTGCTGCTGGTGGCCGGCAAGGGCCACGAGGATTACCAGGAAATCCGCGGCCGGAGATGGCCCTTTTCGGATGCGGAGGAGATCAGGAGGCTGGTGTATGCGCTTTCTTGATACCGAAGAGGTGGTCAGGGCTACCGGCGGTCTCCTCATGAACGGGGACATGGGGATCGCCTTTTCCGGGGTCTCCACCGATACCCGGACCCTCCGGCCCGGGGAACTCTTTATCGCCCTCAAAGGCGCCCGTTTCGACGGGCATGACTTCTGGCGGGAGGCCCTTGAGGCCGGGGCCAAGGGCCTGGTGCTCGCCAGGATTCCTCCGGATCTCAGGCTCGAGGAGTTCCCCAGGACGGTTTCCGTGATCCTGTGCGGGACACCCTGCGGGCCCTGGGGGATCTGGCCCACTACTGGCGGAAGAAATGCGCCTTCAAGGCGCTCGCCATCACCGGCTCCTGCGGCAAGACCTCCACCAAGGAGATGTGGGCCGCGGTGCTCGGGAAGCGTTTCCGGGTCTTCCGGAACCCCGGAAACTTCAACAACCTGGTAGGGCTTCCCCTTTCTATCCTGGCCACCCCCGCGGACACCGAGATCGGGGTCTTTGAGCTGGGAGTGAGCCTTCCGGGAGAGATGTCACGTCTGGTGGAGATCCTTGCTCCCGACGCGGCCCTTATCACCAACGTGCGTCCGGCTCACCTGGAGGGCCTGGGTTCGCTTGAGGGAGTTTTCGCCGAAAAATTCAAACTTTATAGTGAGCTTCCCCGGGAGGCCCGTCTCATTCTGAACCGGGACGAGGAGGAGCTTTATCTGCGGGCCCGGGATCTTCCTCAGGAAAGGATCACCTATGGGCTTCACATGGAGGCTGAGGTTCGGGCCGAGGACCTCCGGGTGCGTCCCGAGGGCACGGAATTTACCCTCTTCGTGGAGGAGAAGCGTTTTCCCGGGGCCAGGATCCCTTTTCTGGGGGATCATTTCGTGCGCAACGCCCTTTCCGCGGTGGCCGCCGGGCTTCTTTTCGGGGTTCCGCCCGAGGAGGCCCTTTCGGCCCTGGCGGAACTTGAGCCCGTTCCGGGAAGGTTGCGCCCGGTGCGCACCGACCGCTACTTCATTCTGGACGACACCTACAACGCCAACCCCGGCTCCATGTACGAAGCCCTCAAGGTCTTCTGGGAGGTGGGGCAGGAGTTTTCGCCGCGGGTGGCCATTCTGGGGGACATGCGGGAGCTCGGGACCGAGGCCGAGCGTTTCCACGAAAGCGTGGGGCGCATGGCCGGAAGGGTGGCCAGGGTGGTGCTCGCGGTGGGGGAGTATGCCTCTTCGGTGGCCCGGGCCGCCGAAAGGGAAGGCGCCCGGGCCCGGGCCTACCCCTCGGTGGAGGCCCTGCTCGAGGATCTGGAGATCCCCGAGGGGGCGGCGGTGCTGGTCAAGGGCTCGCGGGCCCTAAGGCTTGAGCGAGTGGTGGAAAGGCTGCGGGAGGCTTGAAGTGCTTTACCATCTGCTTTATCCCTTGCATGATTGGCTGGGGCTTTTTAATGTTTTCCGCTACATCACCTTTCGCACCCTCTACGCCACGGTGACCGCGGGGCTCGTGGTCTTCTTTCTCATGCCGCCTTTCATCCGCCACATGCGTCGGCGGAAACTGGGGCAGGTCATCCGGGAGGAAGGACCACGGGGCCACCAGGAAAAGGCCGGCACCCCCACCATGGGCGGTCTGGTGATGATCCTGGGCATTACGGTTTCGGTCCTTCTCTGGGGCAACCTTACCAGTCCTTACCTCTGGTTGGCGCTGGGGACCCTTCTGGCCTTCGGGACCCTGGGGTTGATCGACGACTATCTCAAACTGGCCCGGGGACGGAATCTGGGGCTCAGGGCCCGGGAGAAACTTCTTCTCCAGGGTCTTCTGGTGCTGGCCCTCTGGTTTTCCCTTTTCAAGGTGGTGGGGCTCGACAGCCGTCTGACCTTTCCCTTTTTCAAGGATATTCGGCCGGAACTCGGCGGGCTCTACCTGCCCTTTCTCTACCTGGTGGTGG
>JALWCD010000076.1:0-988 GCA_027036915.1 Thermodesulfatator sp.
CTGCGTTATCTGCTGATAGGCCAGGGCCTGAAGCGGAACCGCCCAGAGGAGAAGCAGCAGGAAAAGCCCCACCCGTCGCATGGTCCCCTAGAAGTTGACCCCGAAAAAGGCGGTGATGACCGTCTGGTTTACGGTGCGGGAGGACTCCATTTCCTTATAAGTGTTCCAGCTGGCCGTGACTCCCAGGAGGTATTTTTTTAGCCGATAAGTGACCTCTCCGCTCAGTCCGCCGCGGTACTTCTCGGTGAGGTTGTACACCACGAAACCGGCGTTTCGGACCGCAAAGATCTGCTGTCCGAACCATCCGGAAAGCTTAACGTTCAGGGGCCCCCGGGTATAGGTCGCCGAAAGTTCCAGGGAATAATAGTTCTTCAGGGAAACGCCGAGCGGTTTTTCATCTATGTGGATGTAATAGCCCCGGGCTTCCAGATACAGGGAGCGGTCCCTGAGTTTCAGAAAATATCCCGCATGAGGGGAGACCTGAAAGACATCCAGATCCATTACCTCGTCGTAACTGGAGTAAGCTGTCTCCAGCCCCACGTTCCAGCGATAGGGCACGAAGTAGGTGAGGTCTCCGAAAAGTATCCAGCCCTCGTCGGTAAGGTCGTCGTCGGTAGAAATGTAGTGTCCCCCGAGACGCAGGGAGAGGTTTGGATGGAGGCTTCCGGTGTTGGTGTAGGCCAGAGTATAGTCGGTCTGATCCAGATCCGAATAGCCGGACTCGTAGTTCAGGTGGAGCTGCGAGACCGCGGCCTCAAGACCATGGCGCCGGCCGTCCCCGAAACTGCCGTAGGCCGTGAGGGCGTAGCCGTCTTCTTTGATTCTGGAATTACCGTAGTTCAGATAGGTCCCATAAACGGCAAAGTATTTCTTGAAAGTCGAGGCCTTAGTCCACTTCGCGGGCATAAGCCCCAGCATCACGATCACCAACAGGAACCTGAAAGTTGCCTTCCTCATGGCCGGCCTCCTCTTTTGAGTAGAAAACTTT
>JALWCD010000076.1:998-3639 GCA_027036915.1 Thermodesulfatator sp.
CTTTTATTTCGTCAAAACCTCCGCCGGGACTCAATCTTACCATAGTCTCGATCTTCTTGCCATTAAATGAAATTTCACCCTGAAAGTCAAATTTGTTTAAAGCCTGATATCGGGTTTTAAGTTTCAAAAATGAAGGCCAGAAGGAGAGCATAAGGAGATATAAGTCTTTTTTGAAAGGAGGCAGGAGGATTTCCAGCGGTAGATGGTCTTTCCAGGAGAGGCCTTCTTTTAAATGGAGAGGAATCTTGGGGGCGGCCAGGAAGAACCAGCGCAGGGGAGAGGTCCCCGGGCCTTCGTAGTTCAGGAAGTAGAAGGCCGAGCCCCTCTGCGCAAAATAAAGTCTTCCTTTTCCCTCGGTGAAGTAAAAGGTTCCATCCGGGGCCATTTCCACCTGGAGGGTGAATCTCTCTTTGAACTCCCCGTTTTTGAAAAGTTCATATTCAAACTCCTGGCCTAAGAGGAAGTTCAGGGTCTGCTTGAGTCTCCTTTCCGGAGGGGCGGGTTCCACGGTTTCGCCCTCGGCGGGGAGCGAGAAGTCGCGGAATTCCCCGTTCCTGAGATAGGCGTTAAAGACAAAAGGTAGAGTGGGTGAGCCGAGCTCCGGGCCGGACTGGAGGTGAAGGTGAAGATGGGGCTCGGGGGAGTAGCCTGAGCTTCCGCAGAGGCCAATCAGAGCCCCCTTGACCACCCAGTCCCCCTTTTTCACCTTCAAAGTGCCGGGGCTCAGGTGGGCCAGGACGGCATAGAAACCGCGCGGATCATAAATAATCACATGGTTGCCCCAGGGATAGTCCTTGTTGGCCGAACCCGGGGGTTCGTCCGGAAGGCCGTCCACTACTTCTACTACCCTTCCTGTGACCGGAGAAAATACAGGCTTGCGGTAAGCATAATAGTCTTCAAGACTTGAGCCGTCTCTGGTATAGGTACGGCCGGATTCGTCGGCGATCACAAAATCTATGGCGTAACGCCAGGGGCCCTTGTGGGTAAACCTCCCGTCCGGCCCCTGCCAGACGAGCCACCTGCCGCTTACGGGAAGGTCTATTTCCCGATTTTCGGCCGGAAATCTTTTTCCGAGAGTTAGATAATGATCCAGGGTTTTTTCCGGGGTTCCGCGATAATAAAGAGCAAGCTTTCGATAGCCGGAAAGCCCTAAGGTATAAAGGACAAGCAAGGTGGTGATATTAAAGGGGAGAGCGAAGGCCGGAAGACCGAACTTTTCCCAGAAAACCCGCGAGGCCTCGGTCAGGGGAACCGCTATGGCCGAGGCCACCAGGGCCAGAAGGTAGCTTTTGGGAGAGGGTATTAAAAAAACTCCTCCTATAGCCATGGCAATCAATATAAAGTTGAAATGGCTGAGGTTGGAAAAGGCTTCCTCGAAGGATCCCGTAAAAAGGTAGGCTATCAGGGTTCCGGTGAGATATCCCGAGACGGAGAGTAAGGCCAGAATCCTTGAGGATAGAAAAAGGACTAAAAAAAGTCCCAGGCCGATTACCGGAGAAGGCATGAAAAAGATGGCTCCCAGAGAGCGCAGGAACCCCTCAAGCCACAGGGGGAGGGAAACGAAGGCCGGAGCCTCGTGGCCGTAAAGACTTTTTACAAAGAGGTTGGAATAGTGATAGGAGGCTAAAGCGGCAATGAGGCTCCCTATTACGAAGGGAAGACTCAGGACGGGGAGCCGGAGGTAATAAGAAAAGACGGAGGAGAGACTGTAAGTGAGAAGAAAGGTGAAAACGCCCATAAGTATCAGGAAGATGAGGCTCAGGAGATCTATTTTGAAGAAGTAGCCGATGGAAAGTCCCACCAGCAGGGGATTGTAAATATAGAAATCCAGCCGAAGGAAATCCTCTTTGAGGCCCAGCGTCCTGGCGAACGCATAGGCCGAAAGGACGCAAATAAAGGCCGATAATCCGAGGTTTGGATTTATAAGAACCGTAAAGAGAAGGATAGCTAAGCCGGCCGCCGGTTTGGCGAGGAAGAGGATGCCGGAATAACTATTCAGGACCGAATTTATTATCGGCCTGAGTTTTTTCATCTCAGGTGTTCGGGAAGGTTTTCTCGACGCACGATGTCTTCAAGGGTTTCGGCCTCGCGTATGACCTCCACCTTCCCGGCCTCCGTCACGAGGACCACCCGTGGCCGGTAGGTGATGAACTGCATCCACTGGGTGACATTGTAGGCTCCGACCGGGGAGAGGATAAGGCGTGTGCCGCGCGAAAGCGCCGGAAGGTAGGCGGCCTCCTCCACCACATCAATGTTCATGCAGAGGGGGCCGTAGAGCACGCAGGGCTCCGGCGGACCGGGGATTTCCTTCTCCATCTCCACCCGGAAATGATACCAGAAGGCGGTGAAGAGCAGGTTCACTCCGGCGTCAAGCACATAGGCCCGGCGGCCGTCCGGCAGACGCTTTACCGCCCTTACCGTGGTTATGAGAAAGCCGGCCTCGTCCACCAGGGCCCGGCCGGTCTCGAGTATCAGGAGGGGATAGTCCCCGGCAGGAAGCCCCGAAAGGAGCGCCCTGGCAATCCTTTCCGCGTATTCGGAAAGGGGCGGCACGGCCACCTCCGGAGGCAGATACAACCCTTTGAGCCGATGGCGTGAGGGAAAGCCTCCCCCGTGATCCCGGTATTCCATGGTCCGGCCG
>JALWCD010000077.1:0-2967 GCA_027036915.1 Thermodesulfatator sp.
CCCCCGGGAAGTGCGGAACTGGCCCAGGCGGTGGCCGAGGTCCTGCGGGAGCAAAGGGTGGCGGTGCTCGAAAGACACGGGGCGGTCACGGTGGGAAGAGACCTTCACGAAGCCCTGAACCTCACCCTCGTGCTGGAAAAGGTCTCCCGGGTGGTTTATCTGGCCCTAAATCTCAGACCCGATCTCTCCCCTCTACCCTAAGAAAAAAGAGGGGGCCCGTTGCGGGCCCCCGGAGGAGGGAGGCAGGGAGGGGGGTTACGGGGAGTGACTATTTACACTTCTTGCAGCCACCTTTAGAAGAAGCCTTGGCTTCGGCACCCTCCTTTACGAAGGTCCCGGACCCGCCGCATTCCGGACACTTGCGCGGCTTACAACGACTCTCTTTGGTAAAACCGCAACTCTCGCATTTCCAGACCGCCATCCTGACACCTCCTCGTCTTTATTCTGTAGATAAGTTAATTGACATTCTCTACTTTGTCAAGCCCCCGGTTACAGGTTATACTGGGAGGCATGCGGGTCCCTTCGGGCTATCTTTTCTCCGCGGTGGCGGCTGGCATCAAATACCGGAATCGACCTGATCTGGGCCTTATCTATTCGGAGAGTCCGGCCACCTGGGCCGGGGTCTTTACCCGGAACGACTTCAAGGCCGCCCCGGTCCTCATAGGGCTTGAGCGCCTCAAAAACCGGGAAACCGTACGGGCCATCCTGGTGAACAGTGGCTGTGCCAACGCCTGCACCGGGCCGGAGGGGCTTTCGGATGCCCGGGAGATCCTTGCCGCCCTGGCCCAGAGCCTCGGGATCTTGCCGGAGGAGATCCTTCCGGCCTCAACTGGGGTCATCGGCACCCGGCTCCCAGTCTCTCGGATCAGGGCCCACCTTCCGGAGCTCGTCTCCGGTCTTTCTCCGGATAAGGCCGCTCTCCTGGTCCGGGCCATGATGACCACCGACACCTTTCCTAAACTCATAAGCCGGGAGATACCTGGCACCGGGGCCGTGATCTTGGGGCTGGCCAAGGGGGCGGGGATGATCGCCCCGAACATGGCCACTATGCTGGCCTTTCTGGTTACAGATGCCGGGCTTCCGGCCCCGGAACTGCGACGTCTGCTCCCCGAGGCCGTAAATCAATCCTTCAATCGCATCACCGTGGACGGCGACACCAGCACCAACGACACGGTCTATCTGCTGGCCAACTCCCGGGCCGGGGAACTCCCCCCGGGAAAATACCCCCTTTTCCGGGAAACCCTCACCGAGGTCTGTCGGGAACTGGCCTATCTCATCGTAAAGGACGGGGAAGGGGCCACCAAGGTAATCCGCATAAGGGTGGAGGGGGCGCGGGATACGGCGGAGGCGGAAAGGCTCGCCCGGGCGGTGGCCGACTCCCCTCTGGTGAAAACGGCCTTTTTCGGCCAGGACCCCAACTGGGGCCGAATCCTGGTGGCCCTGGGCAAACTGGGGCTGGGCCTCGACCCCGAAGGGGTGGAGATCTTCGTCAACGAGGTTCCCCTGGTGTCACGGGGACGGGGTCTTCCGGAGGAGGCGGCCCACCGGGAGATGACCCGTCCGGAATTCACCCTGCGGATAAGGCTTTCCCGGGGGCCGGCCTCGGCCGAGATCCTGACCTGCGATCTCTCCTACGAGTACGTGAAGATCAATGCCGAATACCGAACCTAAGCCTTCCGAGGGAGGTGAGAGCGTGGAGACCGGCTTCTGTCTGAAGTATCAGGAGGAGGTTCCCCTTTCCGAAGGTTGCCGCCACCCACGGGATTACTGCCCCCATCGGCAGGCCTGCATGCTCTATCTCCTGTGGAAGGAGCGGCGGAAGGATGAAGATTCTTCTCACCAACGATGACGGCATCCACGCCGAAGGGCTCTGCGCCCTTTATCGCTGTCTCTCCCTGGATCACGAAGTCCTGGTGGTGGCCCCGGAGGCCGAACGCAGCGCCGTGGGCCATGCCATCACCCTCTCCAATCCCTTAAGGGTCAGAATCGTCCGGAGAGGGAAGGAATTCTGGGGCTACGCCGTGAACGGCACACCGGCCGACTGTGTAAAGCTGGCCTTCTACGAACTGATCGGCCCGGTGGATCTGGTGATCTCGGGCATCAACCGGGGAGCCAACGTGGGGATCAATGTCCTTTACTCCGGCACAGTCTCGGCCGCCACCGAGGCCGCCATCCTGGGAATGCCGGCCCTCGCGGTCTCACTGGCGGCCTATCGTCACGAAAGCTATTGTTTTGCAGCCTATTTTACCGCCACCATTCTGGAAGATCTCTTTCACTGGCCCCTGCCCCGACCCTTCTGTCTTAACATCAATATCCCCAATCTTCCAGCCCATCTCATAAAAGGGGTAAAAATTACCCGACAGGGCACACGAAAACTGAGAGAACGTTTTGAAAAGAGGGTTGATCCCCATGGAAACATCTATTACTGGCAATGCGGAGAAGAATTTCTGGAGGATGACCCGGAAACCGATGTCGTAGCCGTAAAGCAGGGCTTCATCAGCATCACACCCCTCCATCACGACTTGACCCATCCGGAAATGCTTCAAACTCTAAGGAATACCAAAGTTTATTACTAAAGTCTTGACAAAATCATCTCCTAATTTATGCTACTAAAAGACATAAAAATTCAGTTGAAGGAGGAGGACTATGGCCCGCAAGAGAAGCAGATTACTTACCAAAGAAGACGTCAGGTTCATTTACGAAAACTATCACAAGATGACTTCCGCTGAAATTGCCGAAAAACTGGGCATCAGTCGTTTCCAGGTTACCAAAGTGGTAAGTGAATTAAGGAAAAGAGGGGTGGATATCCCTAAAAAGGCCGGCAAACGTCGGAATCCCATTGACGAATTCGTAGAGGAACTCAAAAAAAGCAAAAAGGCTTAGACTTTCAATATTTCTCTGGCCTTACGGCAATCGCTGGCAATCTGTTGCACCAGAGCGGCCGGAGAGGGAAATTTTATCTCCGGC
>JALWCD010000077.1:2977-3627 GCA_027036915.1 Thermodesulfatator sp.
TACCGCGAGCGTCTCACCATAAAGCTCCCCTTTAAAATCAAAAAGATGCACCTCAAGACTCAGCCGATGTCCCCCGAAGGTGGGTTTCTCGCCTATGTTCATCACCCCTGCAAGCCGTTGTTCCCGCCAGAAAACCCTTACGGCGTAAACACCCCGGGCCGGAATGAGCTTTTCGGGGGGAGGTTCCAGGTTGGCGGTGGGAAATCCCAAGGTTCTTCCCCGGCCTTCCCCCCGGATGACCCTGCCCTTTAAGGCGTAAGGACGTCCGAGAAAAAGCGCCGCCCGGCGTACCTGACCTTCCCGCAGAAGCTCCCGAATGAGGGTGCTTGAAACCGTCTGACCGTTCACCACCTGAGGGGGGATCACCTTCACCTGGAAACCGTACTTTTCTCCGAGTCTTTTCAGAAGTTCATGATCCCCTCCCCGCCCGCGGCCGAAACGATAGTTAAAACCCACCACCAGACCCCGCAGACCCAGGCCGTAAACCAGATATTCCTCTACGAATTCCTCGGCCGGCAGATCCGCCACCTCGGGTTCAAAGGGCACCACCAGAGCGGAGGTGAAACCCAGAGCCTCAAGAAGGGCCATCTTCTCTTCGAAGGTGGTCAACAACCGGAGTCCGGCCTCCGGACGAAGGACCAGACGGGGAT
>JALWCD010000078.1 GCA_027036915.1 Thermodesulfatator sp.
AATCTCTGGAAGAACCGCCCCCTCACGTGTACTTCATTCTGGCCACCACCGAGCCCCATCGCCTGCCGGTGACCATCCTTTCCCGCTGCCAGCGATACGATTTCAGGCGCATCCCGGTGGCCACCCTGGTGGAACACCTGGAGGAGGTGGCCCGGCGGGAAGGGGCCGAAATCGAGACCGAAGCCCTCACCCTCATCGCCAGGGAGGCCGAGGGCAGCCTGCGGGACGCCCTTTCCCTTCTGGATCAGGCCCTGGCTTATGGAGTGCGCACGCGGGAGGAACTGATCCAGGCCTTCGGACTGGCGGAAAAGGGGCTGGTGGAGGCCCTGGCCCGGGCCCTCATTCGGCGAGATCTCGCCGAGGTCTTCCGGCTTTCGGAGGAGGCCTATCAACAGGGGGTGGACCTCATCTATCTTTCCGAAAACCTCACGGAGTTCTTCCGCCATCTCCTGGCCTTTAAGGTCAGCCCGAAGGGTCCGGGGGAAGATCTCTCCCCCGCGGAAGCCGCCCTCCTGCGGGAACTCTCGGTAGAGGTGGAGACCGAAGAGGCCCTGCTCTTATTTCAACATCTCCTCCGGGGGACCGAGGCCTTAAAGCGCACCCCCTACCCTCACCTGACCTTCGAATTGAACCTGGCCCGCCTGTGTGAGATGGGCAAACTGGTCTCGCTGCGGGAGATCCTTCAAAAACTCGAAGAATTGTCCCGCGGAGGCTTTGAAGCTCCCGCGGCGGAGGAGAAAAAGTCCTCCCGGGAGCCCTCTCCTCGCGATCTTTCCTGGGAGGATCTCCTCGAGGAGGCCCGAAGGGAGAGACCCCGGCTTGCGGCCTGGCTCTCCTCCCTGAACCCTCCGGAAGAGGAGGCCGGGCGGCTGATACTCCGGGTGCCAGCTGGAACGCTCCTTGCGGAAGAAGACTTCCGGGAGGAACTCCGGGGTTTCTTTAGAGCCAGAACCGGGAAGGAGGTTGAAATTTTGGTGGAAGACCGGCCCGGAGAAAGTCTCCGGGAAAGGTTACTCGAGAGGCCGGAGGTCAAAGACACCCTGGCCGTCTTCGGAGGCAAGGTGGCCTGGATAAAACCCAGAGAAAGGAGCGAGGTATGATTCCACCCCAGATGCAACACTTGATGAAACAGGTTCAGAAGATCCAGAAGAAGATCGCGGAACTTCAGGAGAGTCTGGCGGAGCGTACCGTTTCGGCCAGCGCCGGCGGGGGCATGGTCACGGCGGTGGTGAACGGACGGCAGGAGGTGGTCTCCATCAGGATCGACCCGGAGATCTTCGAGTCCGGCGACCGGGAGATGCTCGAGGACCTGGTGGTGGCCGCGGTGAACGAGGCCCTGAGACGTTCGCAGGAGATGGTCCAGGAGGAGATGGCCAAGATCACCGGAGGGTTGAAGATACCGGGGCTTTTCGGGATGTAGGATGGAGGGGGCCTTCCCGGAACCCTTAAGGAGAGCCATCCGGGCGCTGTCTCTTCTGCCGGGACTGGGAGAAAAAAGCGCCACCCGCCTGGCCCTTTATCTGATCTCCCACCCCGAGAAGACCGAAGAGCTGTCTGCCGCCCTGGCGGAGCTTCCACGGGTCAAACTCTGTCGGGAATGCGGAAACTTTACCGAGGACGAACTGTGTGGCCTCTGCCGACATCCGGAAAGAGACCCCTCGGTGATCTGTGTGGTGGAGGACCCGGCGGCGCTTTCGGTGATCGAGTCCACCGGGGTCTTCCGCGGGCGCTATCATGTGCTGCACGGAGTCCTTTCCCCGCGGGACGGCCTCGGACCGGAAGAACTGCGCCTGCCGGAGCTCCTCGAAAAGATCAAACGCAACGGTGTGCGGGAGGTTCTCCTGGGGCTTTCGCCCACCGCCGCCGGAGAGGCCACCGCGGCTTATATCCTGGAACTTCTCCGCGACCATCCTGTAAAGGTAACTCGCCTAGCCTGCGGGCTGGCTCTGGGCATGGAAGTACGCTATGCCGACCCCCTCACCCTGAAAAGGGCTCTCCTTTCACGGGAAATCTTGAAGTAAAAGGGCTTACTTTTCGATCCCGATCCGGGCCGGCACCCCCCGGTCGTAATAATGTTTGAGCTTGCGCATCTCGGTCACGAGATCCGCGACCTCAAGGAGGGCTTCCGGGGCTCCGCGCCCGGTGAGGACCACCTCCACCGGAGAAGGTCTATCCCGGAGGACAGCCAGGACTTCCTCCAGAGGCAAAAGCCCCATGGAAAGCACCAGGTTGATCTCATCGAGCACCACCAGCTGATACCGACCGTTTAAGATCAGGGCTCTGGCCTTTTGCCAGCCCTCGGCCACGGCCCTTCTCACCGCCTCATCCGGCCGACCCTTCACAAAACCCCCGGCGTGAAACTGGTAGATCTCCACCTGCGGCTCGAAGCGCCGCAGGGCCCGAATCTCGCTGTATTCTCCCTTCTTGAGGAACTGCACAAAGGCCACCCGGAAGCCGGCCCCGAGCGCCCGCAGGCTGAGCCCCAGGGCCGCGGTGGTCTTGCCCTTGCCGTCTCCGGTGTAAACCTGCACGTAACCTCGAAATTCCTGCGTCATCCTTGAGTCTCCATCGGGAAACGGTGAGCTATGGGATAACGCCAGCCGTAACCGAAGGCCTGAGGGCTGACCCGGAGGGTGGGCGGAAGCTGCCAGCGCTTGAACTCCGCCCGCCGGAGTCTCCCGATAACCTCCCTCACCACCTTTTCGGGAAGCCCCCGGCGTATGATCTCCTCCGGGGAAAGCCCCTCCTCCACGTAGGCCCGCACCACGTTGTTCACCAGATAGTAAGGGGGGAGATCGTCCTCGTCTTTCTGGTTCGGCCGGAGTTCGGCCGAGGGAGGCTTCCGCAGGACGCGGGCCGGAATCACCGGGCGCTCCCGGTTGATTTCCAGGGCCAGTTCGTAAACCAGGTCCTTGGTCACGTCTCCCAGGACCGAAAGGGCCCCGCAGGTGTCGCCGTAAAGGGTGCAGTAGCCCACCGCCAGTTCGCTCTTGTTGCCGGTGTTGAGCACCAGATACCCGCGAAAACGATTGGAAAGAGCCATGAGAAGGGTGCCCCGGATACGGGACTGGAGGTTTTCTTCGACCAGGCCGGAGACCTCCTCTCCGAGGCCGGCGGCCAGCACCTCCTTCATGGCCGAAAGCGCCTCCCCTATGGGCAATCTCAGGGTCCGGAGGCCGAGATTTCGGGCCAGGGCCAGGGCGTCCTCCTCGCTCTCCGGACTGTTGTAGGGCGAGGGCATGAGGACTCCCAGAACGTTCTCCGCTCCGAGGGCTTTCGCGGCGATGACCGCGGTCACCGAAGAGTCTATGCCTCCCGAAAGCCCTATAATGGCCCCCCTGGCCCCCACCTTGTGAAAAAAGTCCCGCACTCCCAGGACCAGGGCCTTCAGCAGGGACTCCGTCCGTCTTTCGGAGACCGGGTGCAGGGTCCCCTCCCCGGTCTCAAGGTCGTAAAAGATGAGATCCTCCTCGAAATCCCGGGCCCGGGCCACGACCCGCCCCTCCGGGGAGACCACCAGACTCTGGCCGTCAAAGATGATGTGATCCTGAGCCCCCACCTG
>JALWCD010000079.1 GCA_027036915.1 Thermodesulfatator sp.
GGGGAGAGGGGCGGGGAGCCCTGATGGGGCTTCGACTGGCCCGCGATCTTCCTTCCGAAATTCTGGGGCTGGTGCTCGACAGCCTGCGGGCCGAGGACCGAACGGAAATCGCCGAGCTCCTGTCCCATCTGCGCAAGCCCCATCTGATCCTCCACCCTCAGCTAGACGAAGCCCTCCCCTTCACGGAGGTGGAAAGGCTGTTTATCTTATCTCCAGCCCATGCCAAAAAGTTACTCCTGATGCCGGGCATGCGACGCGGGGAAACGGTTACCAGAGGCGGTGATCTCTACATCCAGACCCTGGCGGAGTTCATCAATCCCCGCGTGGGACGCTGGTTTCGAGAAAGAAAAAGTCCCCATTAAGGAGGTGCGTCACCCATGTCCAAAAAGGGCCAGAAATGGCTTACCGAAAGACACGAGTATCAAACGAAGGACGATCCCTATCTTTTCGACGCCGCCCCGAGCGGGGAAGCCCTCTGTCCCCGGTGTCACGCCGTTTTCAGGGACAAGCGCTGGCTCATCGACGAGGACTTCTACGAGGAGTACAAGGATACCGACTTCGTCCCCAAGATCCTTTGCCCGGGTTGCCGGAAGGCTACCGACCGCTACGCCATGGGGTACGTATATCTTTCGGGGGCCTTCTTTGAAAAACACCGAGACGAGATCATGCGCCTCATCCAGAACGAATACGAAAGGGCTCGGGAGAACAATCCCCTTCACCAGATCATCACCATGTATGAGGAAGACGGCCGCACCGTGATCGAGACTACCACCGACCACCTGGCCCAACGTCTGGGCCGGGCCGTGTATAAAGCCTATAAGGGAAACCTCACCTTCCGCTGGTCCGAGGGAGACAAACTGGTACGAATATACTGGGAGAGGTAAATCCCGGATGGAGGAAGCCGAAAGGCGTCCGCTAAGGCCGGAGGAATTGAGTCGAATAAAGGAGATCCTCCGGCAGCGGGAGAAAGAGATTCGCCGGGAGGATCCGCACTCGGAGTTGCTCTCTGAGATCGAAGCCGCTCTCAGGCGTCTGGCCCGGGGAGAATTCGGACGCTGTGTGGACTGTGGTCGCTGGATACGAATCCGGCGCCTGGAGACCATCCCCTGGGCCAGACGGTGCCGGGCCTGCCAGGAACGCTGGGAAATGCTGGAAGCGGTAGAGTAAATGCTGCGGATCACGCCCAATCGTCTGACGCTGTTGCGGATCTTCCTGCTCCCTCTCCCCTGTCTGCTCCTTTTCGGGGGGCCGGAATCCAAGCTTACGGCCGTGGGGCTGGGTTCCCTCCTCGGACTTACCGATTATCTGGATGGCCGGCTGGCCAGACGCCTGGGACCCTCTCGCCTGGGGACCCTCCTCGACCCCGTGGCGGATAAAATCTTCGTGGGGGTGGTCTATCTCCTCCTCTATCACCTGGGGTATCTCCCCTATGTGGCGGTCTTTTTCCTCCTCTTAAGGGAAATCCTGGTGGCCGGGCTGCGCAGTCTCTGTCCGGGAGAACTTCCGGTCTGGGGTCTTTCGCGCCTCAAGACGGCCTTTCAGATGCTGGGAGCCGGGATCATCGTCCTGGCGGTCAACTTTCTTCCCTCTCCTCAGGCTCTCCTGGTGGTAAGAGGTATGATCTGGGTGGTCCTGGGGCTCACCTGGTTCAGCGCCTGGCCCTACCTTCAGAGGGGATTTGAAGCCCTCCTGGCCAGGCCCGGGAGGCTCCTCCGCCTCGGCCTCCGGACGGCCTTACCCCTGGCCTGTCTGGTGTTTTTCCCCTTCAGTGGAAAACTCTGGCCCCTGGTCCTGACCGGTTTAAGCCTGGGGTTCCTCGCGGACTTTTTCCTGAGCTACCGCCGCGGCCTCGCGGATGGCCCGGATAGCTGAGGCGTAATCCTCCTTTCCGAAGACGGCGGAGCCGGCCACCAGGATCTCGGCCCCTGCGGCCACGACCTCGCCCGCGGTCTCCGGACCGATTCCCCCATCCACCTGGATCTTGACCGCCAGGCCCCGTTCGGCGATCAGACGGGCCAGGTGCCGGATCTTCTCCGTGGCCTGGGGGATAAACCTCTGCCCCCCGAAGCCCGGATTCACACTCATGACCAGCACGAAATCCAGGTCCGGGAGGACCCATTCCACCGCGGAAAGAGGCGTGGCCGGATTGAGGGCCACCCCGGCCTGTTTACCCAGTTCTTTTATGCGGGATACCGTGCGATGAAGATGCCGACAGGCTTCGGCGTGCACACAGAGCCAGTCGGCCCCGGCCCGGGCGAATTCCGCAAGGTACCTATCCGGATCCTCAATCATGAGGTGCACATCAAAAGGGAGCCGGGTATGAGGCCGGAGGGAAGCGATCAGCGGCGGGCCGAAGGTTAAATTGGGCACGAAATGGCCATCCATCACGTCCAGGTGCAGAATATCGCCTCCGGCGGCCTCTACGGCCCGGACCTCCTCGGCCAGGCGGGCAAAATCCGCCGAAAGGATCGAGGGCGCGATCAGGACCTTACGAGCCATGATTCTTCAGCCCCGGGAAAACCACCACCTTTTCCGGGCCCTGCCCCTTCTCCCTGGACGGTCTGGGTCCGGAGGGCGGCTCCGGCCCTGGCCCCTGCGGGGGACGGGGCAGTCTCAGCCGATACTGTTCAAGCAGGTTTTCCGGCACGGTGGTGGTATACCAGATCACGTTCTGACGCTGAACCACGATGTGTTCCAGCCCCAGAAGGACGGGCCTGAGACCCCCGGCATCCGCCGTCACCAGGGCCGGCCATTCGAAATCGAAAAATTCCCGCTTCTCCAGCACAAAATTCAGGCTCTCAAACCCGTGATGGAAACAGACCAGCCCCAGAAAGAGTCCGGCCGTGGTCTGAATGAGCACCGGTTCCTTGCGCGTGGCCTTCTCAAGCATGCTAAACTTTATAAAAGGAAAAGGACGAGTTGTAAATTCCGTCCCAAACCTATGGAGAGGTTTATGGAAGGCTGGAGATTCAAGCTTGGAATCTGGCTGCTTGTTGTCCTGGGGAGCCTCTTCCGGCCCGGGGGTCTTTTAGCCGCCACGGTCAAGGTGATCCGGGCGATTGATGGCGACACCGTGGTCCTTTCGGACGGCCGTCACCTGCGTTACGCCGGGATCAACGCCCCGGAACTCCATCCGGAGAACGGTCCTCCGGAGCCCTTTGCCCGGCGGGCCTGGCTCCGGAACCGGGAGCTGGTCGAGGGGCGGATCCTGCGCTTCGAGACCGCCACCCGGGCCCGGGATCGTTACGGACGTCTCCTGGGCTATCTTTTCCTGCCGGACGGCCGGCTGGTTTCCGAAATTCTCGTCTCGGAAGGCCTGGCCATGGTCTGCTATTATCCCGGAGCCACCCGCTATTACCGGAGACTCCTTGCGGTGCAGCGGGAGGCCCTTAGGGCCGGACGGGGGCTTTTCGCCACCCTCAAGGCCTCGCAGGGCCCCTACATCGGCAACGCCCGCTCCCGGCGTTTTCATCGTCCAGACTGTCCCCGGGCCCGAAGGATCCGGCGTCGGGTAATCTTTCGCTCCCTTGAGGAGGCCTTCCGGGCCGGCTACTGCCCGGCCAGGGGTTGCCGACCCTGGCCGCCCTGATAAAGTATGCCTGTCATGGAGGAACTGGAGAAACTCCGCCGGGAAATCGATCAGCTCGACCTCAAACTCCTCGAACTCCTTCATCGCCGTTTTGAGATCGCCCGGCGTATAGGCGAAATCAAGCGGCGCGAGGGGCGTCAGAGCCTTGATCTTTCAAGGGAAAGGGAGGTTCTACGCCGTCTTCTTCAGGAGAATCGGGGAGTCTTTCCGGAGGACTCCCTCCGGGCCATCATTATGGAGATCATCAACACCTGTCGTGCGGCCCAGGAACCCACGCGGGTGGCCTATCTCGGCCCCGAGGCCACCTTCAGTCACATGGCGGCCATCGAATTTTTCGGCCAGAGCACGGAATTCCTCCCGGTGGAATCCGTGCTGGACGTCTTCGAGGAGGTCGAAAGCGAGCGGGTGCGCTTCGGGGTGGTCCCGGTAGAGAACTCCATCGAGGGTACGGTCTCCACCACCCTGGACGCCTTCTCTCAATATCGGGTCAAGGTCTGCGGGGAGGTCTACATTCCCATCACCCACAATCTCCTCAATCAGACCGGCCGCCGGGAGGATATCAAAAAGGTCCTCTCCCATCCCCACGCCCTGGCTCAATGTCGAAGGTGGTTAAGGAAGAATCTCCCTTCGGTGGCGGTGGAGGAGGTGGCCTCCACGGCGCTCGCGGCCCGCTGGGCCGCGGTGGATCCTTCCGTGGCCGCGGTGGCCAGTCCGCTCGCCGCCCGCACCTACCATCTCCAGGTGGTGGCCAAACACATCGAGGACTATAAAGGGAACGTGACCCGTTTCTGGGTCATCGGCCGGGAACCACCGCCCCCTACCGGAGAGGACAAGACTTCCCTCTTTTTCAGCGTTTCGGATCGGCCCGGGGCCCTTTTTGCGGTCCTCAAGGCCTTTGCCGAGCGTCGCATCAATCTCTCCAAAATCGAGAGTCGACCGGCCAAAAGCGAGCCCTGGCGCTACCTCTTCTTCCTGGACTGTGAGGGTCACGTGGAAGACCCCAAACTCAAAGAATGTCTGGAAGAAGTAGAGCGGCATTGCCTGCACCTGGAATGGCTTGGGTCATACCCCAGGGGCCATCTCTGAACCGCAGGGGGAGGCTACTTCCCTGCGACTACATCCTGGCCGAAGCCT
Organism: Thermodesulfatator sp.; assembly: GCA_027036915.1. GTDB lineage: Bacteria > Desulfobacterota > Thermodesulfobacteria > Thermodesulfobacteriales > Thermodesulfobacteriaceae > Thermosulfurimonas_A. The sequence continues at coordinate 4,724 of JALWCD010000079.1, forward strand.
CGGCCCTGGCCGAGGAGCTGGTCTTTGAACACTATGGGCTGAGTTCTCGCTTCTGGCGGCGTCTCCAGTACGAGGTGCGTTTCCTTAAAGAAACCTGGCCCTTCCCGGAAGAGGCCCTGGCCGTTCTGCTGAAAGGCGAAGGGCCGATCTCCCGACGATTCGACCCCTACTTCATCCTGCTTCCCTACGGGCGGCCTCTACCCTTCAGTCGGGCTTTCCTCCGGGCCCTCATGCTTTATATTTTTACTCACGAACTGATACACATGGTGCGCTTCGCCCGCTACGAGGCTTACTATTACATGCACCCTCAAAAAAGACCGGCCGAAGAGACCCGGGTGCATCGCAAGGCCCGGGAAATTCTGCGGGCCATGGCCTTCTGGCCCGGAATGCCGGAGACCCTGAGCTATTTCGATAAAACTTACGAAGGAGGTGGGAGAGATGCCCATCTATGAATACGAATGTGAAAACTGCGGTCGACACCTCGAGGTCTGGCAGAAGATCACGGACGACCCCCTTACCACCTGTGAGGCCTGCGGGGGCAAACTGCACAAACTCATCAGCCAGAGTTCCTTTATCCTCAAAGGCACCGGATGGTACGTCACCGATTACGCCCGCAAGGAACAAAAATCCTCTTCCAGGGAAGAGTCCTCCGGGAAGACCTCGGAAAAGAAAGAGTCGAAAGAGTCCTAAGTGTTTTATGACGAGATCATTTATCTCTTCCTGGCCCTGATCCTGTGGGGGGCCTGGCCCCGGGAAGCCGGGCCGCCCCTTCTTCCCACGGTAGCGGTCTTCCTCCTGAAAGATCTGTTCTGGGTTCTCCTGGTCAGGCGCTGGCTGGCTGGAGCAGTAGACGCCCTGAGCTTCACCCTCAGACAGAGGGCCCTCCTCAAGGTGGCGCTCATCTTTTTCTTCCTGGACGTAGCCTTTCTCAAGCTACCCGCGCACCTTCCGGGAGAACTATGGGCCCTCCTCCTTTACGGGCACTATCTGCTTCTGGCCTGGTATCTGGCCGGCCGATACGAAAGGCGCCTCCACCTGGCGGATCTCTCCCCGGGCCGGTATCTTCTCTCCCAAGTACGCTTTTTCCTGCCGGCCCTTGTCCCCTGGGTCCTGGCCTCCGCAGGGCTTGACCTCGTCCGGAAAATTCTTCCCCCGCTACCGGAATATCTCCTCTGGCTGACCCTCCTGGGTCTACTGGGGCTCCTTTTTCCCTATCTGGCGGTCAGGCTCTGGCCCACCAAACCCCTGCCGCCTTCCTCCCTCCGGGCCCGCATCGAGGAGTATCTGGAGCGCGAAGGGATCCGGCTCGGCGGGATCCATCTCTGGCTCCCCTTCGAGGGGCGTCTCCTTACGGCCGGGGTTCTGGGAGTGATCCCCCCTTTACGCTATCTTCTTATCTCTCCGGGGCTCCTGGCCACCTTGGAAGAAGAAGAAACGCTGGCGGTGGTGGCTCACGAAGCCGGACACATCAAACACCGTCACCTCTGGTGGCTCTTCTTTTTCCTGGTGGCCTTCCTGGGGCTTCTTTACTGGGTCCTTGAGCCGATCTGGCTGCTCCTGATCTCCTTCTTCCCCTATCCCGAACTCTTCATTTCTCAGGACTTCAAGCTCCGTGTCTGGCCGGAGATCGCCCTGGCCCTGCTTCTGGGAGGCCTGGTCGTGTTGTACTTCCGTTATTTCGTGGGCTATTTTTTGAGAAATTTCGAAAGACAGGCCGATCTTTATGCCCTGGAGAGCCTGGGCTCGGCCCGGGGCCTCATCGCCGCCCTGGAGAAGATCGCCGCGCTCTCCGGGCTCCGGAAAGCCCCGAGCTGGCACCATTATAGCCTGGACGAAAGGATAGCCTTCCTGCACGCCGCAAGCCTGAATCCCACCCTGGCCGCAAGACACCATGCGCGCCTGGCTCGCAGAAAATGGGCCTTCGTTCTGCTCTTCCTGGGGCTTACGGGGCTGGCCATGTCGGGCGACCACGCCTTCCTGAAAAAACGCGCCTTCCAGAACATCGTCCGGGGACTGGAACAGCGCGCCCGGGAAGAGCCCGAGATCCTGAGGGCCCTGGGCGATTATCTCCTCTCCCGGGGGTTTGAAAGAGAGGCCCTTCGAATCTACGAAAAAGTTCTCCTTCTCGCTCCGGAAGACCCCTGGACCCTGAACAATCTGGCCTGGCTCCTCCTCACCGCCAAAGAACCCTCCCTGCGCCAACCCTCGAGGGCCCTTGAACTGGCGGAAAAGGCCGCCGAACGGGCCTCCTCTCCGGCGATTCTCGACACCCTGGCCGAGGCCTATCTCCAGAACAACCGCCCGGAGGAGGCCTGTCGGGCGGCCCTTGAGGCCCTGAGGCTGGCCCGAAAGAAAAAGAGCCGGAATCTGGACTATTATCAGAAACGACGAAAGAATTTCTGTGCCCATGTTGAAACCACCCTATGACCGCTACGAAACCCTCTATCTTTACGCCTTCTCCGGCACCCATCCCGCCCTCCGCAACCTTTCCGACCCCGACTTTATCGGCTGCTGGGAGGAAGAGGACCTCACCGTACTTTTCTTCCATCGGGAAAAACCCGCGCTCCCGGAGAGGATCAAACGTGAATTCGGTCTGGATTTCGAACTCTCGGCCCGGGTTCCCTATACCGAATGGGGGGAAGGCCGGGACCTTGAGCCCTTCACCATCGGCCCCTTCACCTTTGCCCCGGTCTGGCAGGGCTCGCCCGGAGCCCTGATCTACGATCCCGGCGTGGTCTTCGGCAGCGGCAACCATCCCACCACCCGGCTCATGCTCGAGGCCCTCTGGGAACTCTGGCAAAAGGCCGGGCCCTTCGAGAGGATCTATGATCTGGGTTGCGGGAGCGGTCTTCTCAGTCTGCTGGCTTCCCGCCTGGGAGCCAGGGTGCTGGCGGTGGATAGAAATCCCCTCTGCGTGAGCCTCACCCGTCACAATCTGGCCCTTAACCGTCTTGAGGGCGAGGTCCTCGAGGCCGATCTCCGGACTCTCCTTCCCCTGGAGGGAGGGCTGGTGCTGGCCAACCTTTACAAGGGGCTCCTGGTGGAGCTTCTGGGACTGCCCTCTTTCCTCAAAGCGGAGTATTATATCCTCTCTGGTTTCACCTCCTCCATGGAAGGGGAACTTCGGGCCGTGCTGGCCGGAGGACCTCTGAGGATCATGGCCCGAAGAGAAAAGGAGGGCTGGGTGTGTCTGACGCTGGCCAGAACGGAGAAATAATCCTCTGCGTGGATGTGGGCAATACCAGTACGGCCTGTGGGGTCTTCCGGCGGGACGGTCTCCTGGTCCGGAGCTTCCGTTTTCGGACCCGAACCGGGCTTACCCCGGAAGAGCTCCTTCTGATCCTTAAGGGGTTCCTGGATCTCATGGAGGTTCCCCTAGGGGCCGTGAAGGGGGTGGCCTACGCCTCGGTGGTGCCTCCGCTGGACGGGGTCTGGGAGGCGGTGGTCAGACGCTGGCTGGTCAAGGAATGGCTGCCGGTCTCTCCCGAAAGGGTCCCCATTCCGGTGAGGTTGCGTTACCCCGCGGAGGTAGGAGCCGATCGGCTGGTGAACGCCTACGCCGCCTGGTGCCGCTGGCAGAAAGCCCTCATCGTGGTGGACTACGGCACCGCCACCACCTTCGACTGTGTATCCCCCCGGGGGGAATACTTGGGGGGAGCCATCGCCCCGGGGGTGGAGACCGCGGCCGAGCAACTCTTCCGCCGCACGGCCAAACTTCCCCGGGTGGAACTGGACTCGCCCCCGGAAAAAGCCCTGGGGCAGGATACGATTTCGGCCATGAAAAGCGGACTCCTCTACGGGTTTGTCGGCCTGACCGAAGGCCTGATCGCCCGGCTCTCAAAGGAGATGCAAATCCGGCCCCTGGTGGTGGCCACCGGAGGCCTGGCCCGGATCATTGCCCCCCTCTGTCCGGTAATAGAAGAGGTGGTCCCGGAGTTGACCCTGGAGGGGCTCTATCGGCTGTACCGGGAGGGGGTAAATCGGTGATCCGCCCCGGAGACCGGGTGGCCCTCTTCGCTCCGGCCGGAGCCGTGCCCCGGAGACTCCTTCTCGAGGGATTGAAAGTGCTCGAAGGCTGGGGGCTTGAGGTCCGGTTTTCCGAAAGGCTCTTCGAAAGACACCGTTATCTGGCCGGCTCCGATGACTCCCGGGCGGAGGAGTTAAAGAACTATCTCCGGGAGAAAAAACACCATATCCTCTGGGCCGCACGGGGAGGGTTTGGATCCGCTCGCCTGCTTCCGGCACTAAAAGACCTCCGGGCGGAGAAGGACTCCCCGGCCCTTTTCGGTTTCAGCGACCTTACGGCTATCCTGAACTTCCTGGCTTCCAGGGGGTTTGAAGTCTGGCACGCCCCCACGGTCTGTTTCCTGGCCGAGCTCCCGGAAGAGACACGGGAAACCTTGCGAAGACTCCTTTTCGGGGAAATCCCCCTGGTACTTTCCGGAACCCCTCTTTTCCCCGGAGAGACCGAGGGCCCCCTTTACGGCGGCAACCTGGCCACCCTTTCGGCCCTCCTGGGGACCCCCTATCTTCCGGACCTAAAAGGCGCTATCCTCCTCCTCGAAGACACCGGGGAAGCCCTTTACCGCCTGGATCGTTACTTAAGCCACCTGGCCCTGGCCGGAATCTTCGAAAGGATAAACGGTTTAATTCTCGGGGATCTGGGGCACCCCCCGGAGAGCTGGCGCCCCATTCTGGAGGAGCTCCTGCCGCCGGGGATCCCGGTGGCCTATGGTTTTCCTCTGGGCCACATTTCCCGCACCCTGGCCTTCCTTCTCGGGAGAAGAGCCCGGCTTAAGGTCACCCGAAAGGAGGCCCGGTTAAGCCAGACGCACGATTAAGGGCACAAGGTGCAGATCCTCGTTCACCTCCTCCGTGGGGCCCAGGTCCCAGTCGACCACCTTCGAGCCTTCCGGAAGGAGGGCTTCCAGACGGGAAACCACGCCGGCCAGATCCAGAGCCGGATGACGCTTGAAGACCTCCGGCAGGCCCCAGGTGAGGTTACAGGCCAGACAACGGCCGGGCCGGGCCTTGAGCCGGAGCTCGAGCCTCAGGATCTTCCTCTCGGGGTCAAAATGTCCCAGCCCGAGCTCCAGATCGTAGGCCGGCTCCTCTCCGAAGTAGAAGGCCTCAAAGAAAGCCTCTATCCGTTCGCGGGGCAAAAGCCCCTTAACCTTTTCCTCGCTCAGCATACCTCAATAGGTCGTAAGCCGGATGTCCGTGATAAGCACATATTTCCCGGTCTCAATATCCGCATGCCCCGAGCCCAGGATAAAATACACCACGGAAGGCAAACGGGAAAGGGCTAACTGATCCACCTTCCCGGAAAAGAACCTCCGGCCGTCAAAGAAGATCCGCAGGGTGTCCCCCTTCTTCTGAAGGGCCACCCGATGCACCCGCCCCACGATGTCCTGATCGAGGGGGATGGGGTTCTCCATCCATTTAAATATGGTATCTCCCTTTACCGCGCCCTTTCCCAGATCCAGGAAGAAGGGGGAGTCCGCCCGGCCCAGGCGCACTGCGGCCTTCCCCCAGGGCACATAGGTTCCGTAATAAAAGGTGTATTCCAGGGCCCAGTCCCCGGCAAAACTAAAACCGGAAAGCCTTTTAGAAAAAAGCACCTCTCCTTTCACCGTGGCCAGCCAGGTCTTACCCTGGAACTGGACGCACTCCACGGAGCCCCGCAGAACCCTCACCGTGGTGGGGACCTCCTGGCAGGAGGAGAAGTCCTCCTCCCAGACTACCCGGTTCCCCGGGGTGAAACGGGCCGAGGGCCTTACCAGTCCACCGGGTGCGAAAGCGGGCTGCGAAGCTCCGGCGGAGGCCACCGGTTGAGGTCCCGGAGCCGCGGGAGGAGTACTGTATCCCTGGGTATTTTCACCCCACCGGTAATAGTTCTCCGGGACCATCTTCGCGATGGCATCCACCGCATTGTAAAGCATCACCCGAATGGCTTTCTCCATGGGAGTGTTTTTGTAGGCTCCGAGGGCCCCTCCCAGAGCCACCGTTCCCAGAATCGTGCCCATACCCCCGCCTATGTTCCAGGAGGAGGCCTTTCCTTCCACCGAGGTCGCATTTATAACCCTGCCGGTTCGCACATCCACCAGACGGATATCAGCCGCAATGTAAGCCTCCTTCTTGGAAACTTTGGCCCCCCCGATAAGGGGCACGTTGAAGGGCACCACAATGCCTCCGCCTCCAATACCGGAGGCCTCGGGTTCGAAGGCCGTGATGGCCCCGATGACCAGAATGTCCGCGCCTTCCATCTGACCAATCTGGGGAGCGGCCCCGGGACGCACATACCCCGATTGACCGAGATTGAGCTCCTCCTGAATGGCCTTGAGTCCCTCCCCGCGCTCAAGCACGATGAAACGTCCGGTGCGAAAGAGGGCCGTAGCCAGCATATCCGCCAGACCGTCGCCAATGGCCCCGCTACACTTGGCGGCCTTACACTTGAAACTCGCCACCGCGATCCGGGCTTTGGGCCCCCGATAGGTAATCACCTCCTGCACGGTGGGTCCGGTGCTTTCCACCTGGGTCTGGACCCCAGAGGAAACACAGGAGGCCAGAAAAAACAGCCAAAGCCCCATCCATCCTATCAACCTTTTC
>JALWCD010000080.1 GCA_027036915.1 Thermodesulfatator sp.
CCAGAGGCTCTCCCCGGAAGCCCTGGCGAGCGCCCAGCTCCGCAAGGGCCCGGGCGGAAAGCTCCGGACGGAGCAACATCCGCCCCCCCAAGAAACGGTGGGGAAGAAGTCGACCCACCAGCACATGGGCGTCGGTCACCGTGGGATGGGTGCCTCCCCGGCCGTAGCAGGCCGGACCGGGGTGTGCGCCGGCGCTCTGGGGGCCCACCCGGAGTGCCCCTCCCGGGTCGAACCAGGCCAGCGATCCTCCTCCGGCCCCGATGGTGTGGATGTCGATCAGCGGAAGGGCCACCGGGTGCCCCTCGATTTCGTACTCCCTGGTGTAGGTGGGTGCGCCGTCGCAGAGCGATACGTCCGTGGAGGTGCCTCCCATGTCGAGAGTAAGGATGCGCTCAAAACCCAGCGCCCTGGCCAGTCGCAGGGCCCCCATGACGCCTCCGGCCGGCCCGGAAAGGAGGGTCATCACCGCCCGTCTCTCCACGGCCTCGGCCGGCATGAGCCCGCCGCTGGACTGCATGATGAAGATCCTGACCCCGGGCAGAGCTTCAGAGAGGCGCCTCACGTAGCGGCCCATCACCGGTGCCAGATAGGCGTTGAGCAGGGTGGTGGCCGTACGTTCGAATTCCCGGAACTCCGGTCGGATCTCCGAGGAAAGAGAAATGTGAATCCCCAGGTCGGCCAGGGCTTCCGCTAGGCGTCTTTCATGTTCCGGAAAGGCGTAGGCGTGAAGAAGGGAGATGGCCAGGGCCTCGGGCCGCTTGTTCTCCACCCAGGCCCTCACCCGGGCCAGCTCTTCTTCGGCCAGGGGGAGTTCCACGGTGCCGTCGGCCAGCACCCGTTCCCTCACCCCGAGGATCAGGCTTTTTGCCACCACCGGGCGGGGTTTTTCCACCAGGAAGTTGTAGAGTTCCGGTCGGGCCTGGCGGCCGATGAAGATGACATCCTCGAAACCGCGGGTGGTGAGCAGCGCCACCCGGGCCCCTCGCCGGGTGAGGAAGGCGTTTGTGCCCACGGTGGTCCCGTGCAGGACCTCCTCGGCGGCCCTCCCGGTGCGCTCCGTGAGTTCGCTCAGCCCCTCAAGGATGGCCCGGGAGGGATCCTCAGGGGTGGAGGCGACCTTGTGGGTCACCAGACGGCCTTCGATCTCGGCCACGAAGTCCGTGAAGGTCCCTCCGGTATCAACCGCTACGCGCATTATGCAGAGGCATGGCGTTTCTTGTCCCACCTCAGGAGAAGAATGGCCTCTACTCCCAAAAGCACAATGCCCAGCAAAAGAAGCCAGCCACTTTCCAGCACGATTCAATCCCCCTCTGGAAAAATATACCATCCTAGAGCGAAAGAGACGAGTCCTACGGCCAGGACGAAGGCCAGAAGTTCCAGACTCAAATGTTGACTTACTACCGAGCCTATTAATCCGGCTCCGAAACTGTACTTGGAGACATCAAAAAAAGACACGGGCCATTTCTTCTCTTTTCCGCATCAAAACTCCACCCTTTCCACCTGTTGTCTTTCGGTGTCGTAAAGGGCGAAGGTGGGCGGGCCCTCCTTGCCCAGGATCTCACCGGGATTTATGACGAGGGCCCGTCCCACTTTAAGCACCTTATACACGTGGGTGTGCCCGCAGAGCACCAGGTCGTAGTCTCCGGTGGCGGCAAAGCCCCGGGCCAGTTCCGGATAGTGGACCATGGCGATGGAAAGCCCCGCCACTTCCAGGAAGGCGAATTCGCCGTGAAAGTACACGTTCTCGAACCGGGCCACCTGCTTTTCCAGGAGATGAGGGTCGCCCCGGTTGTTACCCAGGATGAGATGCACCGGGCCGGGAAACTCCGCTATCACCGGAACCATGAAGGGAGAGATGAGGTCGCCACAGTGGAAGAGGATCTCGGCTCCCGCCTCCCGCGCCCGTTTGAGAGCCTCTTTGAGGTGGGGGATGTGGTCGTGGCTGTCGCTCAAAACGGCCAGTTTCACCGGGCCACCTCCTTTGGAGGAGTTTCCGGGAGTATTTCCCGGAAGCCGGAGGCCGTCAAGATCGATGAAGAGCTTGTGAATTGAGGCTCGACCGAATATCCTGCAAAAATGGAGGTAAGTTGGAGTAATCTTATGGAGCGGGCCGTTACGAGACAGAGGCTGTTCCTCGGTTCCGGGGCCCTGAACCTGGATCTCTTCTACGAGGTTTCCAGTCTTGCGGAACTTCGCTTTAAGGGAGTGGAATTTCGTCCGGGAGGCGAGGCCGCCGGAGATCGGGAGACCCTTCAGGCCCTGCGGGATTACCTGGAGTCCCGGGGGCGTTTTCTGGGAGCCTCCGGAGGGGGCTCGGCGGCTAACACCATCTTTGCGCTAGCCCGCTTCGGTTTTGAGACCGCCTTCATCGGGGCCGCCGGCCAGGACCAGGAGGGCGAGCGGGTGCTCGCCGAGCTTGCGGAAGCGGGCGTGGACCTCTCCCGGGTCCTGATCTCCGGGACCACGGGGCTGGCCCTGATCGTGCTCGATGAGAAACGGGATCGCTTCATCTTCGTTTCCCCGGGGACGGCCGAGAAAGCCCTGGCGGATTTTGATCCCGCCCCGGGGGAAGAGGCATGGTTGCACCTGAGCTCACTGGTCTCCGAGGAAGGTTTCGCCTTCCACCGGCGGCTGGTCCGCAGGGCTTCCGGGCCGGTAAGCTTTGACCCCGGGGAGATCTACGCCGCGCGGGGGCCGAAGGCCTTGGGGCCTTTGCTAGAGAAGACTTCCTATCTCTTTATCACCGAAGCCGAGTTCGAGGCCCTCGGGCTTTCGGCGGCGGAACTTTTCGCCCGGGGGCTTGAGGCCATTTTCTTAAAGCGCGGAGCCCGGGGAGCCCGGCTCTGCCTTCCGGAGACCGTCCTGGATCTTCCTGCCGAAAAAGCCCTCCGCGTGGTGGACAACACCGGGGCCGGGGACTTCTTCGACGCCGGGGTGCTCGCCGGTCTGGCCCTGGGGCTCCGCCCGGAGGCGGCCGTAAGGCTGGGCCTGAAGGTGGCGGCGGCCAGTCTTCGGGATTACGGCCGCCGGGGTTGTCCCACAAGGGAGGAGTTTTTAAACTGGGTGAAATCCCTTTAAGGAGGGCCGGAGCACTTGAAGTTACCTCAGGGAGTGGAAAAGATCCTTGCAAGCCTTTCCGAGGGGGCCCTCCTGGCGGACCTTTATTTCGAACGCACCAGGGACCTCCGGATCGTGCTTGAGGGTGATAAGATTGAACAGCTCTCCAGCGGAGAAGACGCCGGGGTGGGCCTCCGGCGCATCGAGGAAGACTTCCATACCAGCTATGCCTTCTCGAACGACTTTTCAGCCGACACCCTGCTCACCCTGGCCCGAAGACTCGGCGGCCGGGAGGTCCGCTCGGTCCGGGATCTCAGTCCCAAAGCCTCCGGGCAGTTTCCGGTGAGGGTGCCCCCGGAAGAGGTGGATCTTTCCCGGAAGATCGCCTTTGTGAAACAGGCCGGAGAGGTGGCCCGCGGGCTTTCCCCGGAGATCCGGCAGGTGCGGGTGGTCTATCAGGAGACCGAAAAACATCTGGTG
>JALWCD010000081.1:0-1603 GCA_027036915.1 Thermodesulfatator sp.
GTCTTCTCTTCATGGTGAGGGAAGACCGTTCAGATACTTTCCCAGATAGGGGATCTTCTGGCTCAGGCTTTCGGCTATGAACCCCGCCAGGCGTCCGGTCTCGTCCCAGCGGGCCACATACCCGGTGAAGGCGATAAGGAGGATCAGGACTAACGAGAGGGTCAGAGCCAGCCAGCTCCAGAGAGAGCGCCTCTCATAAGCGCCGGCCCGGAGGGATTCTGCAGCGTGGTAAAAGAGGAGACCCAGGGTCAACCAGGCACTGAAATAGTGAAGCCTTCGAAAAAAACGTCCGAAGGGCACCACGTTCTCCAGGCCCACGGTAGAAACGAAGGGTGTGTTTTCGGAAAAGGGATAGGCCAGAAAGACCCCCGAGATTACCGCCACCAGGAAAGCCGCCGCCAGAGCCCAGGAAATACGGGGATTAACCCGGTATTTCCAGGATGAGACCACCTTCGGTTTTCTTCCACTTGAGCGCATAGAGTCCCCGTGGTGCCGGTCCGGCGAGATAAGCTCCGGTCAAAGCAAAACGACTCTGATGGCAGGGGCAGAGGAAGACCTGGCCGGAGGGCTGGTAGTTCACCGTGCAGCCGAGGTGCGGACACCTCCTTGAGAGGGCCAGGAGACGTCCATCATTCAATCTCACCAGGAAGTACTCCTCCCCAACCTTCACTTTCCCGTTGGCCGGAAGATCCCGTTCCTTTATCAGGAGTTTCCTGGGAGGAGGGGGTAAAAAATGGCTCGCAAGCCGCAACCCCATAACCCCCAGGAGACCGAGAGCTCCTGCCCCTATCGTCATCCGGAAAAGCTCTCTGCGTTGCATGTCCCCTATATTAAACCCTTTCCGATTCCCTTGCCAAATATTTCCCCTCCGATTAATTTTTCCGGAGGAGGTTTTTCCGGATGCGGGCCCTTATCGTGATTGACATGTTAAACGATTTTCTGGATCCGAAGGGGGTCCTTTATTGCGGAGAGGCGGCCCGGGGGATCATTCCCGCCATTAAGAAACTCCTTGATGAGTTTCGCACCCGGGGCGAGCCGGTGATCTATGTCTGCGACGCCCATGAGCCGGACGACAGGGAATTTCAGGCCTTTCCCGCCCACTGCGTGAAGGGCAGCTGGGGGGCGGAGATCATTCCGGAACTTGCCCCGGCCCCTGGGGAAAAGGTCATCGAAAAGACCCGCTTTGACGCCTTCTTCCGCACGGAGCTTGAGGAGGTTCTGCGGGAGCTCGGGGTGGACGAGGTCTGGCTCTGCGGGGTCTGCACCAGCATCTGCGTCATGGATACCGCGGCCGGGGCCTTCTTCCGGGGCTTCAGGGTGGTGGTTCCCTCTTCCGCGGTGGGCGACTTTGACCCCGAGGCCCACGAATTTGCTTTAAAAAGAATGGAGCGCATCTATAAGGCCCGGATTGTTTAGGAGGATTACTGAATGGTGAACTTAAACTTCATTATAGATGAAAAGGGAAACAAGAAAGCCGTCATTTTGCCCATAGAAGTTTACAAGGAAATTCTCGAAAAACTCGAAGAACTTGAGGAAATAAAAGCTTACGACGAAGCCAAAGCTTCAGGGGACGAAATCATTCCTTTTGAAGTTGCCGTAAAAG
>JALWCD010000081.1:1613-3530 GCA_027036915.1 Thermodesulfatator sp.
CCGTAAATTTTAAAGTGTATCAAATTTTTATCCTCAGAAGAGCACAAAAAGAATTAGGTAGTCTTCCTTTTTCAGAGTATGAGCGGCTTAAACAAGCGATCTTAAAATTGGCCGAAAATCCCAGGCCAACAGGTTGCAAGAAATTAATGGGTCGTGAGGGCTGGCGAATAAGAGTGGGAAATTACCGTATCATCTACGAAATTGACGATAGGGAAAAGAAAATTCTCATCCTGCACATAGGGCATCGCAAAGATGTTTACCGCTAAATGGCTCAACCCCTCGGCCCTTCTTACGGATCTTTACGAACTCACCATGAGCCAGGTCTATCTTGAGCGGGAGATGCTTGCTCCGGCCACCTTCTCCCTTTTCGTGAGAAAGCTTCCCCGGCAAAGGAGCTTTCTTCTTTCCGCCGGGCTCTGGCCCCTCCTTGAGGCCCTGCAGGAACTTCGCTTTAGCGAGGAAGACCTGGCTTACCTTGAATCCCTCAAACTCTTTAAACCCGCCTTCCTGGATTATCTCAGAAATTTTCGGTTTAGCGGGGAGGTCTGGGCCCTTCCCGAGGGGACGGTCTTTTTCGAGAACGAGCCGGTGGTGGAAATCACCGCTCCTCTTCCCGAGGCCCAGATCGTGGAGACCCTGGCCATCAATCTCATCAACATCGAGACGGCCATCGCCACCAAGGCCGCGCTCTGCGTGCTTGCGGCTTGCGGCCGGCCCTGTGTGGACTTCGGGGCCCGGCGCACCCAGGGACTTGAGGCCAGCCTTCATGCCGCAAGGGCCTCCTACCTCGCGGGTTTTTCCGCTACCAGCAACGTGCTTGCCGGAAAACTCTTCGGCCTCCCCGTGACCGGCACCATGGCCCATTCCTTCATCGAGAGCTTTGAACGGGAGGAGGAAGCCTTCCTTGCCTTTGCCGAAAACTTTCCGGAAAACACGGTTTTCCTCATCGATACCTATGACACCCTCGGTGGAGCCAGAAGAGCGGTTGAGATCGCCCGTCGTCTTGCCGAAAGGGGGATCAAGGTTCGAGGGGTGAGGCTCGATTCCGGAGATGTGATCGAGCTTTCGAGAGAGGTCCGTCGCATTCTTGACGAGGCCGGTCTTCCCGAAATCCGGATCTTCGTCTCCGGGGGGCTTGACGAAAGGAAGATCGCCGAGATCGTCTCTTCCGGGGCCCCGGTGGACGCCTTCGGGGTGGGAACCAAGATGGGCGTTTCGGCAGACGCTCCCTATCTCGATCTGGCTTACAAACTGGTGGAATATGACGGGCGCCCCAGGATGAAACTTTCCGAAGGGAAGATCACCTATCCCGGACGCAAACAGGTCTTCCGCCGCTATACCGGGACAGGTCTCTTTTACGAGGACCATTTGGGGTTGCGGGAAGAGAATCTCCCGGGAGAACCCCTCCTAAAGTGCTTTATGCGCGAGGGGGAACTCCTTGAGTCGCCACCCCCCCTTTCGGCCATCCGGGAAAGGGCCCTGGAAGAAATAGCCCGTCTTCCGGCCGAAGTCCGGGAGGGAAAGCGCGTCCCGGCACCCCATATTTCCGGAGCCCTCGAGCATCTCTATCGGGAAACCGCAAAACGCCTCCGGGAGAGACTCTAATCCATGCCCAAACTTCCCCGCGGAAACCCCCGGGCCATGGCCTTAAAGACCCTCATCCGCTGGGAGAGAGGGAAACCCCTCCTTGATGAGATCCTTTCGGAGGTCTTGGTAAAAAGCGTCCTTCCGGACCCGCGGGATCGGGCCCTCTGCGGCGAACTGGTAAACGGCGTGGTCCGACACCTTTATTACCTGGATTACGTGATCTCCCGTTTCTCGGAAGAACCTCTGGAAAAAATGGATCCCCAGGTGCGGAATCTTTTGCGGCTTTCGGCCTATCAACTCCTTTTCACCCGTATCCCGTCCCGCGCCGCG
>JALWCD010000082.1 GCA_027036915.1 Thermodesulfatator sp.
ACCCCCACCCGCTCGTATCCCAGCCCGACGAGCCTCTCAAGGAGGGCTTCCCGCGGAAAATCCTCGCCCGGAATGAGATATTCGTAGGCCTCGCGGAGGATCTCCCGCGGAGGAACCCGTCGGACGAGGGCCTCCACGGAAGCCGCTCTCACCCGGGCCCGGCCGAAAAGAAGCCCGTAAAGAAAGGCCATGCGGCCGGCCCCCTCCTCCACCGAGGGCAAAACCTCGGCAAAGGGGGGATGATCTGGAGCGGGGAAGACCTCCACGGACTTTCCGGAGAAGAAACGGAAGGCCCTTACGAAACCGAAAACCTCTTTTTCCGTGGGAAAGACCAGGAACAGAGAGGCCGGAAGAGGAATTTTAGACAGTATAAAGGCCAGGGAGGCCGGCCTGAGCCCCCCTAGCCTGAAGACCCCTTCTCCGTTTGTCAGAAAGGTTTCGAGAGTCTTTAGCCCTTGCGGAAGTTCCACTCAGAGAACACGCCTAGGCCGCGCGTGCGGACTCGAGAGGGTAAACGCTTACCACCTTGCGGCCTCCGCGAGTCTCGTACCTCACCACCCCGTCGATCTTGGCAAAAAGGGTGTAGTCTCGCCCCATGCCCACATTGAAGCCGGGCCGAATCTTCGTTCCCCGCTGACGCACCAGCACGTTTCCGGCCCGCACCACCTGACCGTCGTAACGCTTCACCCCCAGGCGTTTGCTGTGACTGTCCCGACCGTTCCTTGAGGCCCCTCCGGATTTCTTGTGGGCCATAGACAACCTCCTTTAAATTACTCTACACCACGATCTCGTCGATCTTGAGCACGGTATAGTACTGGCGGTGCCCGCGTTTACGTTTGTAGTTCTTGCGCCGTTTTTTCTTGAAGACGATGATCTTGCGGCTGCGCCCCTGCTCAAGGATGGTGGCCCTGACCCGGGCCCCCTCCACCACCGGGGTACCCACCCAGAGATCGCCCTCCCGGGCCACCAGGAGGACCTCGGAAAGTTCCACGGCCTCTCCGGGCTCCCCCGCGAGTTTTTCAACCCTGATCACGTCTCCCGGAGCCACCTTGTACTGTTTACCGCCGGTTTTGATCACCGCAAACACCGCAACCTCCTCCTTCCTTCGTGAGAGTCCCACCCATTTTTATGGGGCTTTCGGCCCTTGTCAAGCTTCAGATTATTTCGTCCTCCCCAGCTATGTATTTGCGCCGGCAGTGCTCCAAGGTCTCGGAAAGAATCTCTATGACCTCCTCAAAAAGCGGATATAGATGTTCCTCAAGCCAGCGCAAACGGGCCTCTGTGTCCCTCTCTCCGCTCTGCATGAAACGTTCGTATTCGTCGATGAGGGCGTGAAGCCTCCGGTGGGGCTCCCGCACCCTCTCGAGACGGTCCGCAATCACGGGGTCCTGCGGATGCCAGGTCTCAAGCAGACGGCCCAGGTAACACCTGGTAGAATCCCTCTGGACCTGCGGGATCTCGTTGCGCAACACGGCCTCGATCACCCGGCAGCGCCAGATGACGTGCATTAGAATAGCCTCCTGCATGGCGAGTGAACAGGAGATTCCCTTGATGTCAAGCGGTTTCTCCGCCACCCGGAAAAGGCTGTTGATTCGTTCGAGCTCCTCCACGCTCTCCCGCACGCCTCTAAGGGAGGCCGCAAGCTCCGCGGCCATGTCCGTGAACTCCGAGGCCATGGCGGTGAGTCGTTCGGACTTGGAGGAAAGTTCGTTCACCTCACTGGTTACGGACTCCAGGCTCCCCGAGATCTCGGAGACCACCGCGGTCTGCTCCTCCACCGCGCTGGCGATGGTATTGGCGTGCTCGTTGAGTTCTATCACCGTGCGGGTAATCTCGTCCGTGGAGGCCACGGCCTCCTCCACTCCCTGCTGGATGCGCTGGATGGTCTGGGTGATGCGTTCGGTGGCCTCGGCGGTCTGGCGGGCGAGTTCCTTGACCTCGTTGGCCACCACGGCAAAGCCCTTCCCGGCCTCCCCGGCCCGGGCGGCCTCAATGGTGGCGTTTAAGGCCAGCAGATTGGTCTGCTCCGCGATGGTGCGGATGGTCTCCACGATGGTCCCGATCTCCCGGGCCTCCTCGCCCAGGCGTTTCACCACCGCGTCCGTGGCCTCGGCCTTGGCCCGGGCCTCGTTGGTGGCCGCAGCCGTGCGGGTCACGCTCTGGGAGATTTCATTTATGGCCTGGGTCAATTCCTGGGCCGAACGGGTCACGGCCTCCACCGACTCCTGGGTGGAGAGCACCGCCCGGGCCACCTCCTCGGAAAAGCCCTCGAGTTCCTTAGATCCGGTGTTGAGCCTTTCTCCGGTTTCCCGCACCACCTGCTCCGAGGCCTGCTGAAGTTCGTTCTGGATCTTTACGGCCTGCAGTGTCCGGGAAATGAAGGAGGAAAGCCCCCGGGCGGCCTCGGCCAGCACCCTCACCTCCTCCAGACGGGCCCGGGGAAGCTCCACCTGAAGGTCTCCGGCCCCCAGGTGCCGGAAGACCTCCGTGATCTTCTCAAGGGGCCGGATGACCGCCCGACGTGTAAAGACGAAGATAAGAACCAGAAGGATCACGAAAACGGCGGTGGTCACCCCCAGGGCCACCTCCGTGCGAAACTTGCTTCTCAGGGCCAGGGCCTCGATGGCCTTCACCACCTCATTCGACAGGGAAAGAAGCCGGAGGTTTTCCTGCCGCACGAAACGGAGGTGTTCCTCAAAGGTTGGATCCTCCGGAGAGAGATCAAGAAGAACCTCAACCTCCTTACGAAAAGTCTTCCAGAGTTGCCAGTTATTCTGAAGAGCCCTCTGCACCTTTTTGTCTTTACGGAGAACCGGACTTTCGGAGATCCTGCGCAGGCTCTCGTCGTAGAGCTTTACCGTGGCCATTACTTTTTCTCTGGTCTCCGGGGACTGGTCCCGCAGGAACTCCAGAAGCTCCTTGCTCATACGCTGGGTGAGCATCCTCTGGCGTCCGGCCAGATTGATCAACTCCGCCAGATCCCCCTGAAACCGAAAGATGTACCAGATCGAGCCCACGGAGATCATCTGAAGTACAAAAAGCACCCCCAGAAATAGCCACAGAAGATTCCTCAACGAAACCCGCATATATTCCTCCCCACAAAAAGTTTGATTTTTTACGATTATTTACAATACCACAAGAGAAAATTCAAGAGAGCCATCATTCGATTCTAAGGTCATGAATGAAAAATTCAAAAAAATTTAAAATTAAATCGATCTTGTCTACCTGAAAAAAGAGGGTAGACTTTTTTGTCCGAACTCGGTGTTATCCTCCCCCTCGTGGGAGTAACGGTGGCGCTTCGGAATTAAAGCAAGGAGATTCGACTTGAAAATCCCGGCGCTCACCCTCAAGCGCAAACTCTTCCTCCTGCAGATGCTGGCCCTCATTCCCTGGATTCTGGGAATGGGATATTTCCTGAGCCGAAGTCTGCCCCGGATGAATCTCTTGAACCGGGAAATCGAGGGCACAAAACATCTGGTACCCTATATTCGTATCCTGGATCTCCTACAGCTC
>JALWCD010000083.1 GCA_027036915.1 Thermodesulfatator sp.
GCGCTGAGATACATCGGGTATCTGCGGGAGGACGGGACCACCGAGCCGGTTGGGCGAGGCCGGGGGCAGAAGATTTACCGGCTGGTTAAGGACACGGGGCCCGGGGCTCCGCTGATCCGGGCGGTGTGCGAGGTGAGGGACCCTAACACCGGAGAGAAGTTCTGCACGGAGGAGAGCTACTGATGGAGTGGGTGGAGCTTTTGCGGGCGGAGGTTGAGGCCAGCGGGGTGAGGGAGGTAGCCAGGAGGCTCGGGATCGGGGCCTCGACGGTTTCGGAGGTCTGCCGGGGGGTTTACCGGCGGAGCGGCCGGAAGGTGGCCGAGAGGGTGCTCGAGGCCCTGGGAAGGGGAGAGGTGGAGTGCCCGGTGCTGGGGAGGATCTCGCGGCTTGAGTGCGCCAGGAAGCGGGTATTGAGCCGGAGGGCCCGGGGGACGGGGAATCCGCTTACTCTACGGCTCTTCCGGCTTTGCCCGGAATGCCAGGGAAAGGGGGTGACGCAATGAAGTATCCGTACCTTTGTCTCGACTGCGACAAGGTGTTTTACGTGGCCCGCTACCGGGAGGAGGAAACGCTTTGTCCCCGGTGCGCGGGGCGGGTGCATGTTCCGCTCTGGTCCATCCTTCCGCCGCTTGCGGGAGGGGCGGCGCGGACCGAGCCGTGTCCGGAGGAGGCTGAGGCCGACGCCCTGGTGAGGAGCCTTCTTGAATTCGGGTTCAGGGAGGTGAGGGCATGAGCGGGCTTGCGGAGCGGATCAACCGTCTCATTGACCAGCACGGATTCGTGGCGGTGATGGAGGCGGTGAGGAAGGTAGCCGCCGAGTGGGTAAGGGAGACCGGGCAGTGCCTAAAGAAGGAGTGGACGCTCTGCCACGAGGTGCTGTGCGCCTACTGCCGCCAGGATTGTCCCCTTGCGGGACGCCGCGTGAGGAGGGCGGCATGAGCCGGGCCGTCGAGGAGTGGCTTGCAGAGCACACCTTCGAGTGTCCGGTGGGGCGAGTTAGTCCGGCCCAGTGCGAGAGGAACCGGGGCAAGCCCAGCCTCCGAGAGTACAACTGGCTGGGGGACAGGAAGGAGCTTTACCGGAAGTACCCCGATTGGGGAGGTCCGAAGGACGGGTTTAAGCCGGCGGAGTGCGAGGTCTGCCGGGACTGGGAGGTCCGCATCCGGGAATTTCATGAAAAGAAAGGAAAAATTCATGAAAGGGGTGAAGAAATGGCCAGGAAGAAGAATGAGGCCGGAGCTTCAAAGGCCAAGCCGTTTTCGGAAAGAAAGAACATGAACGTGCAGGTGAATTTCAAGGGGTGGGAGGAGGTCTGGGAGGCGCTGAACCGGGCGGCCTATGAGGAGTGTCGGTTGCTTTCTCACCAGGTGATTTACGCGGTGAAGTCCTATCTGGAGAGTCGTGGTTATCTGGCGAAAAAGGCCGTCCCCGGCGGGGCTTGCGGGGAGGAGGCCCCGGCCGGGGAGGCCGGAAAATAAGGTAAGGGGGTGACGCTATGTATCAAGGAGTTAACACGGTGGACAGGCTTCTGGAAGGGGCCCGGCAGGTGGAGGAGGCCGCGGTGGGGGCGACGCCTCTGGTGGAGATCTACCACGAGGGCGAGCACCTGGGCACCGCGGACCCGAAGCTTTCCCGGGCCGTGGTGATGGCCATTCGCATCAAGCGCACCATCAGCCAGGCCCAGGAGGTGCTCGACAACTACCTGGAGGAGATCAAGGCGCGAGTGCGGGAGGCGGGGCTGGCCCCGCGGCCTCTTACGCTCAAGGCCTCGGGGGAGGGGCAGGTGACGGTCTCCCGGAAGGAGCCGAGCGTAAAGGTGGCCGACGCCCGCGGGCTTTACGCCATCTTCGGAGAGGAGGTGTTCGATCTGCTTTCGCTAAAGGTGAAGAAGGAGCTCAAGCAGATGGCCCTTTCCGGGGACCATCCGAAGGCGGAGGAGGTGAGGAGGTGTCTTGCGGTGGAAGAGTATGACGAGGACACGGTGCGGGTGGACACCCGCATCCGTAAGAAGGGGTAAGGGGGTGAGGCCATGACCAGGAGCCAGCTTATTGCCGAGATTGCGGAACGGGCGGATTTGAGGAGGGCTACGGTGCGCAGGGTGCTTGACGCCTTTGCGACCGTGGCCGCGGAGGAGCTGGCCGGGGACCCGCCGGGGGAGGTGCCCCTGGGACGGGAGCTCGGAAAGCTCGTGGTGCTGGAGCGTGCGGCCCGCAAGGGCCGGAACCCGCAGACCGGGGAGATCATTGAGATTCCAGCCCGAAAGGCGGTGCGTTTTCGGGAGAGCCGGGTGCTGCGGGAGGCGCTTTCGTAAGGCACGGGCGAGGGGCCGGGCGGCCCCTCCCCTTTTCCGGGAGGCCCTGCGGGGCCTTCGGGGAAAGGGGAGGAAGGGGGAAAGGGATGTGTCTTGACGGGCTTTGCGATGGGAAGATGAAAACAGTGGCTTTTTCTAGGATCTACTGTCCGCTGGATCAGGATTTTGCTCCGGTTTCGGATTGTGCGGGATGCCTTTACGGAGAGGTTTCGGAGCGGGAGGTCTTCTGCAAGATTTCGCTTGAGAAGGTACCAATTTCATATTTTGAGACTTCAAATGAGGTTGGAAAATATGAAATGGGGGATGAGCCATGAAAAATCTTCTCGAAGCTACGGCATTTCTTCCTGTCTATGAAGCACCAAAGGAAATTGCCGAAAACTTCTTTGCTCGGCTTGAGGAAATGGAAAAAGCCAGAGAGGAGGTCTTTCGATACCTCCAAGAGCTTGGACTGGAAGCCAAAAGTGTCGAACCTGATTTAACTATCAGACTTAAAACATCTAATTCTAAGGTCTTGGACCAGAAGTTATTTCGTCAAGTAAACCCGTCGTGTGTGGTTCCTAATCGTAGGACCAAGAAAGGAAAAGAGGTGGCCGAAAAACTTGAATCTCTGCTACAAAAAGCGTATTTCAGTCCAAATAATTTCCTTTGGCCTTACGTAGATTTCTCTCGTGGGGGCAGATTCGGAAGCCTTGCAGTACATTGGGACCAAGACCGCAAGCGGGTTTTCTATTGTGGTGTGTTTGGTGTGGACAAAAAAAAGCTTGAAGAGGCTGGCTGGGTTCGGTGTCGGGTTTTTATAGAGACTCCTTAGTAACAAATCTTGGCAAGGAGGCCGGTGATGCCCAATAAGGTCAGAGTCCGGGTGATCGAGTGCGAGGTTTACAGCCGGGTGGTGGGGTATTTCAGACCGGTTTCGCAGTGGAACGACGGGAAGAGGCAGGAGTTTTCAGAGCGGAAAACGGTAAATCTTGAGGGCTGGCGGAGGTTTTGCGGATGCGGGAAATAAAACCTCAAAAAATATGCAAAAACTGCCGTTTTTTTAGCGACAGTTCCTTTTTCCCTGCTAAAGTCTTCGGGGAATGTGTTTTCAAGAATATGGTTCGCCCCAACGAAACATGTGGATATTTCCAAGAAAAACTAAATTTCCAAGAGAAAATAAAAGGTCGGGAAAGATGGAAGTGTTTTATCAAGAAGTTGAA
>JALWCD010000084.1 GCA_027036915.1 Thermodesulfatator sp.
AATAAGATCCGTGGTGATCAGCCGGGGGTTATCAAGTATAAGAGTGAGACTGGGGATGTGGTGTATGCCGTGCGGGTGGGTTGTGCCCGGCTGATCACCACGGATCTTATTCGTGAGATCTGCGAGATTGCGGACAAATACTGCGACGGTTATGTCCGCTGGACCACCCGGAACAACATCGAATTCCATGTGACCGACGAGGAGAAGCTCCGGGCCCTTCTGGATGACCTGAAGGGTCGGAAGTTCCCCAACGGTTCCTACAAGTTTCCGGTGGGTGGAACCGGGGCCTCGGTAACCAACATTGTGCATACCCAGGGTTGGGTGCACTGTCATACTCCGGCCATTGACGCCTCGGGTGTGGTCAAGGCCGTGATGGACGAGCTCTTTGATTATTTCGGTAGCCACAAGCTTCCGGCTCAGGTGCGGATTGCTCTGGCCTGCTGCCTCAACATGTGCGGGGCCGTGCATTGCTCGGACATCGCCATTCTGGGTATTCACCGTAAGCCTCCTCTGATCGAGGACGACCGTCTGCAGCACGTCTGTGAGATTCCCCTGGTGGTGGCGTCCTGTCCTCTGGGGGCCATTAAGCCGGCCACGGTGGAGATAGACGGTGAAAAGAAGAAGACCGTGCGGGTGAACAAAGAGCGCTGCATGTTCTGCGGTAACTGCTACACCATGTGTCCGGCCATGCCCCTGGCCGATGGTGAAGGCGACGGGATCGCCATTCTGGTCGGCGGTAAGATCTCCAACCGGATCTCCCCGCCCAAGTTCTCCAAGCTGGTGATTCCCTTCATTCCCAATGAGCCTCCGCGCTGGCCGACCACCGTTAAATGGGTCAAGAAGATCCTGGAGACTTATGCCCAGCACGCCCGGAAGTATGAGCGTCTGGGTGAGTGGGCCGAGCGTATCGGTTGGGAGCGCTTCTTCGAGCTCTGCGAGATTCCGTTTACCGATAAGAGCATCGACGATTATCGTCTGGCCTACGACACCTATCGGACTTCGCTCCACTTCAAGTTCACCAGCCACGTGGAGCCCATGTAATAACGAGGCAGGGAAGCGAGGGGGCCTTTGGCCCCCTCCATTTAATTTATTCAGGAAAGGAGGGATTCAGAGATGGCCATGGATAAGGAAGAACTCAAAAAGAAGATTATGGAGTTTATGGAGAAGAAATCCGGGGCGAAATCCAAGGTATATCTAAAGGACATACAGCGGGCTATTCCCGATGCTTCTCCCCGGGAAATCAAAAAGGCGGCCAACGAGCTGGTGCAGGAGGGTAAACTGGAGTATTTCTCCACGGGGTCCACGGTCATGTACGGGATTCCCGGCAAGGGCCAGCCTGTGGAATAAATTGCCTGGTAAAGGTTATCCAAAACTTCAGGGGGAGGGGAAAACCTCCCCTTTTACTTTTTAGCCCTTCCAGATAGTCCTTTTCAAAGAGAGAGGCAAAAGGGCCTTCAGCCTTTTTTCCCCGGGGGCGATAAAGGTTTCAAACCATTTTTTGCCCTCGAAACTCAGTCTCACAAAGGCTCCCAGGGCCTGCATGAGACGAAATACGCGGGTGTAGGAGAGCTCCTCCAGGAAAGCCTCCCTGGGCTGGCCGGAGAGGGCCAGGTAGAGTTCAAGGAGTTTTTTTCGGGGAAGGTTGCTTACGTAAGGGTCATAAAGGAGGGAGGCCAGGTCATAGGAGGGGGGGCCCAGGCGGGCTCCCTGGAAATCTATGAGATAAACCCGATCGCCTTTCACCATGAGGTTGCGGGCCTGAAAATCCCGATGGAGGACCACCGGAGGGAGAAACCGGTGGAAGGCCTCCTCCACCCATTCTCGCCATCGGGCGCGTTCTTCAGGGAGCCATCTTCTCCTCTGCCGCCGTCGAAGATACCAGGTCTCGAAATAGAGAACCTCCTTTTCCCAGACCAGCTGGCGGTCGTAGAAGGGAGTTTCAAGGACGGCCTCCAGGGGAAATTGCGGCCGGAGGGCCTGTAATCTGACCAGTATCTTTACGGCCTGGGGATACAGAAGATTTCGCCGGGGATGTTCCGCAAGCCGGAGGTCGCCGAGGTCCTCGAGCAGAAGAACCCCTTCCGGTTCGCGGAAGACCAGGATTTCCGGGACCGGTAGGCCGTGGGCGCGGAAAAAAAGGCCCAGACGATAATAGCTCCGGGCCTCTTTTTTTCCCTGCTCTCCGGGCTGAGGCCAGACCAGGATCAGAGACTCCCGGGGGAGATGAACCCGAAAGAAACGCCTTTTTGAACCATCTCCGATAAGGGGGACGACTTTTCGGGGCCTAAGGCCCCACCATTCAAAGACCAGTTCGCCCAGGGCTTCGGGGGAAATCATGTTTCCGGACCGAGAGGAATTCCCAGACCCTTCCGGAGGTCTTCCTGGGCCCTGAGGTAGGTCTGAGGGGTGCCTATGTCCTGCCAGTAAAACCCGGTCGCCACCAGGGCCTCGGGATAAAGACCCCGGGCTATGAGCCTGAGATAGGCGGGCACCAGATCCCTTTCCTCCGGAAGTTCGGCGATCCATTCCGGGGAGACCACCTGAAGGCCGGTGTAAGCGTAGCCTTCTTCGGAATCCTCGCCAAAGCCTACCACCCGTCCGTCCCTGATACGCACCCGATTCAGACCCTTCCGTCGGTGACAGAGCATGAGGCAGGGGGCCTTTCTCTGAAGGAAGGCCTGGAAAAGCACCCGCGGAGGAAAATTGGTGAGGATGTCCCCGTTAATGACCAGGGTGGGTTCGGTAAAAAAGGAAGCGGCGTTACGGAGGGCCCCGCAGGTACCCAGAAGATGGGGTTCCTCGAAGACCTCAAGATGGATTCCGGGATGGGCCTTCCGAAAGTCCTCCACGAAGGAGAGGATCTTTTCCTTCAGATACCAGACATTCAGTCCGAGAACCCGGAACCCCTGAGAGATAAGGGTTTCCAGGATGATGGCCAGCAGGGGTTTTCCCAAGAGGGGGAGGAGGGGTTTGGGGGTGTGATCGGTATAGGGCCGGAGGCGTTCCCCCCGGCCGGCGCAGAGCACAAAGGCCCGCATCAGGCCTGCTGGGCCCGGGCCCCCTCGGTCTTTTCGATCTTTTCCACTTCTTCCTGCACGTCGGCTTCCCTGAGAGCCTGCTTGAAGGATCGGATGCCCTTACCCAGCCCGGCTCCGATTTCCGGAAGCCTCTTGGCTCCGAAAAGGAGAAAAGCCAGAAAGAGAATGATGAGGAGTTCCTGTGTGCCCAGTCCGAACATGGAGGACCTCCTTAACCCTTGGGTTCAAGTAACCATACCACAAGAATGCTCAGTTCGTAAAGGAGAACCAGAGGGAGGGCCAGGAAGAGCTGATTGACCACGTCTGGAGTGGGGGTAAGGATGGCGGCCAACAGGAAGGCCCCCACGATGGCGTAGGGACGAACGCGGGAAAGGGTCCTGGCCTTTACGATCCCCAGCTTTCCGGCCACCGCCAGGGCCACCGGGATCTCGAAACAGACTCCGAAGACCACGAGCATACGGACG